>NZ_JBFLKT010000212.1:0-4637 GCF_040883305.1 Lutibacter sp. | reverse complement strand
GCAGATCCATTTTTAAAGTGGGAAAAAACTGCTTCATCTAACTTTGGAGCTGATATTAGATTCTTAGATGATAAAATTTCTTTAGGAGTTGATTATTATTCAAAAGAATCTGTAGATTTAATTTACGACAAACCTTTAGCTCCTTCAACAGGAAACTCTAGTATAAAAACAAATATTGGAGCGGTTAAAAATTATGGTTTGGAATTCTCAATTTCTTCTCGTAATATTCAAAAACAAGATTTTGAATGGACAACTAGCTTAAACTTCTCTTTTGATAAAAATGAAATTACAGAATTAACTCAAGACGGGTTTATCAGTGGAACAAAACGTTGGGAAGTTGGAAAATCTTTATATGAATTCTATATAAGAGAGTACGCAGGTGTTGACCCAGCTACTGGTAAAGCATTGTGGTATCAAGATGTTTTAGATGCTAATGACGAACCAACTGGAGAACAAATTACAACAGATGATTATGGCGATGCTTCAAGAAACTATATTGATAAATCTTCTTTACCTGATGTAATTGGTGGTTTAACTAACTATGTTAGAGTTGGAGATTTTGATTTAAATTTATTATTTAACTTTAGTTTTGGTTCTTATATTTACGATTCTACATATGCTGGATTAATGGGAGGATTTGAGTCAGTTAGATCTGCATCTCCAGATTTAGTTGATCGTTGGCAAAATCCTGGAGATATTACAAATATCCCAAGGTTAGAAGCTGCTCAAAACGATTATAACTCTACTTCTGATAGATTCTTATTTAAAAACAATTATGTAAGACTAAAAGCACTTAACTTCGGTTATAATTTACCAGAAAACTTAGTAAATAATATAGGTTTATCTAAGTTAAGAGTATTTTTCCAAGGGGACAACCTACTAACTTTAGCTAGTCATGAAGGTATTGACCCAGAGCAAAGTGTTGCTGGAACAACTGATAACAGATCTTTCAACCAAAGAATTATTTCATTTGGTTTAAATTTAGAATTTTAAAAAAACATAAATCATGAAAAAAATATTTATAAAATTTTCAATTGTATGTCTTATTGCATTAACTGCTGTTAGTTGTGGTAAAGACTACTTAAACGATCCTGTTCCAACAGATGCAGTTACATCTGATGTTATATTTGGATCAAGAACTGGAGCGGAGGCATTTATGTCGGGGATGCTTAGAATGTTAAGAGCACAATATACCAACAATGATTCTGCTGGATTAAACTCAATTTATTATGCACGTACTGTAAAAGGTAATGATATTATTCAAAGAGCGACTTGGTTTCTTTTTGATTATGAGAATGACAACAGAGAGCCAACATATAGAAGAACAAACTTTACTTGGGAATTTAGTTATGATGTAATTAACCAAGCAAATTCTTTTATTAATGGTGTTGCAGCAAGTGAATTATCTGATGTAGATAAAAAAGAATTAATTGCGCAAGGTAAAACATTAAGAGCTTTATTCTATTTTCAATTAGCAATGGAGTTCCAACATACCTATACGTATGACTCTTCATTACCAGCTCCTCCTATTTATACTGAGTTATCTTTAGAAGGAAAACCAATGAGTACGGTTCAAGAAATGTATGACCTTATACTTTCAGATTTAACAACTGCCGTAGCAGATTTACCTGACACCAGATTAGGAAAATCTTATATTAACAAAGCAGTTGCTAATGGGATTTTAGCGCGAGTATATCAAACTACTGGAAATTGGGGTGGAGCAGAAACTGCTGCAAGAGCTGCCTATGGTGGAAGTCCTGCTTCTGTATTAGATGCAGCATCGTACCAAAATGGGTTTAACGATTTAGGTAGTATAGAATGGATTTGGGGAAGCCCTCAAAGTGCTGATCAAAGTAACTATTACTGGGGTGCTCCGCATTCACATGCAGATCATTTTGTTTTATCTTACCAAGGTACTTTTATTAATAATGATTTTGTAGCGTTATTCTCAGGAACTGATGTAAGAAATATGTTTTCAACTGCTTATGGAGCTCCTGTAGATGACTACCGTCATTACATTACTACTAAATTTGCTTTTACATTTGATGCAGATCACCCTATATTAAGAACTGCTGAGATGATTTTAGTTGAAGCTGAAGCAAAATATCATAATGGTGACCCTACTGGAGCACATAATTTATTATGGGCATTGCAATCTAATAGAGATGCTAATGCGGTAAAATCTTCAAATACTGGAGCTGATTTATTAGAGGAAATTTTAGTAGAAAGAAGAAAAGAATTGTATGCTGAATTAGGTGTAGAATGGTTTGATGCTAAACGTTACAGAAGAGGTATTTCTAGAACAGGTAACCACCGAGTTGGTTCTACTGCTAATTTAATGCCAGATGATAAAAAATTCTTCTTGAAAATACCACAAGCAGAAATTGATGCTAATGAAAATATAGATGAAAGCGTAAATGCTAACAGATAATATTTTTAATTAAATATATTTAAAACCACCTCTTAGCGAGGTGGTTTTTTTATTCAAACAATATAGTTACATTTGCAGCATGGAAAACGAAGTTTCAAAAATATTTGGTCTTAGAGCTGTTATAGAAGCAATTAATTCAGGAAAAACGATTAGTAAAGTGTACCTCCAAAAAGGTTTAAGTGGACCTTTGTTTTCAGAATTAAATTCACTTATTAAAAAACACAATATCTCCAACAGTTATGTACCTATTGAAAAACTAAATAGGTTCTCTAAAAACAATAACCACCAAGGTGTTGCTGCACAAATATCTCCAATAGACTTTGTTGATTTGGAGAGTTTAATAGCTACAACATTAGAAAAAAACACAACACCTTTATTCCTATTACTCGATCAAATTTCTGATGTTCGTAATTTTGGTGCAATAATTAGAACTGCGGAATGTACGGGTGTAAATGGCATTATTATTCAAAAACAAGGAAATGCACCTATTAGTGCTGATACCATTAAAACATCAGCTGGAGCAGCTTTTAAAATGCCAATTTGTAAAGTTGACCATATAAAAGACGCTGTTTTTCAATTGCAAGCTGAAGAAATTCAAATAGTAGCTGCAACAGAGAAAACAGACAATTTAATTTATAGCATAGATTTAACAAAGCCTACAGCTATTATTATGGGTTCTGAAGATAGGGGTATCAATCCTTCAATTCTAAAAATTGTAGATCATAAAGCTAAACTACCATTATTGGGAGAAATTGAATCTTTAAATGTTTCTGTTGCCTGTGGCGCATTTTTATATGAAGCTACTAGACAGAGGCTTTAGGTTTAGTCGAAAGTTAGAAAGTATAAAGTCTTAAATTTACAAATATTTGGTTTAACGTCTTTGCGAGGGCGTTACAACCGAAGCAATCTGTTGGTTTGGAACTTAAAATAAAATTGTAGGTTTTATCCTTGAGATTGCCGCAGTCGTGTTTTCCATTGCATTTCAAACACTCCCTCGCAAAGACGGGAAAATTCGTAATTCACAATTCCTAATTAGTATTTGACTCTTCCTTAATAATAGGTTCTTCTGGAGGATTGTAATTTCCATCTTCATCAAACAGGTTCTCAAATTCCTCATTTTCTGTAAATTGAAATTTTTCGGGTTGTGGTCCCATTTTCCGAAAGAAATATGCGAAAATAAATCCAACTAAAAATCCAGCTAAATGTCCTTCCCAAGAAATTCTATCTTCTGTGGGGAAAATATACCAAACCATTCCTCCATACAAAAAAACCACAATTAAAGACAAGGCGGTAAGTCTGTAATATTTTCTAAATATTCCACTAAAGAAAATGAAACTAACTAATAAATATACTATTCCACTTGCTCCAATATGATATGAGGGACGTGCAAAAGACCAAGTCAGCAAACCAGAAAAAAACAACCCAAAAATAAGAACTTTAGTTGCAATTTTTTGATAAAAATAAAACAAACTCATTAACATAACCAATAAAGGAATTGAGTTATTAAATAAGTGTTTAGCACTACCATGTATAAATGGGGAAAAGAAAATACCTTTTAAACCACTCGCCTTTTGCGGATAAATGCCGTATTTATTTAAATTATACCCAAATTTAATTTCAATAAAATAAATAATCCAGAGCAAAAGAATTACAAAAACAGGAAATACCACCACACTCTTACTATATTTAAAATTTTGATGCTCCATAGATTGTTTGAAATAACAAATATAAGTCGAAAAATATTATTGAATGGTTGAATTGTTGAATACTATAATTATAAAACTTTTGACTCTCCAATTCTTAAAACTTTGTAACTTTGTAACTTTCTGACTTTCTAACTTCAAAAAATGAATGAACCTTTAGCCGAACGCATCCGACCTAAAACTTTAGATGACTATATTAGTCAGCAACATTTGGTTGGTAAAAAGGGTGCTTTAACGCAACATATAAAAAGAGGCATTATACCTTCATTAATTTTATGGGGACCACCAGGAATAGGGAAAACTACGTTAGCAAATATTATTGCTCAAGAATCTAAAAGACCATTTTACACGCTAAGTGCTATAAGTTCTGGAGTTAAAGATGTGAGAGATGTTATTGCCAAAGCAAAACAAAGCGGTGGATTGTTTACAGAAAAAAATCCTATTTTATTTATCGATGAAATACATAGGTTTAGTAAATCTCAGCAAGATTCATTATTAGGTGC
>NZ_JBFLKT010000211.1:0-9663 GCF_040883305.1 Lutibacter sp. | reverse complement strand
TTCTCTAAATAACATTTACCATTACATTCTAAATAAGGCTTGTCTTTATTTTCACACAATTCTGTTGCAATATAATCGTAATTACCATAATACTCAATAATTGGCATTATAGGACGCACCATTGCCAATAAATAAAGTAAATAAAAAAATATTGCTAAAAACTGATTTTTCACGAATCCATAAATAATAAAAGACAAATATATCTTTTATATTTTATATTATTGTAATATATATTACCAAAAAAAAATTAAACTATTAAACCTATTCCAAATAATATTGAAAATAAAAATGTTGTGAGTGCAAGTTTTTTTAATTCCGGATCTAACAATTTTGGCTTTTTATTTTTAGCTACAACGTTAAAATGTTTTAAAATTGGTAAAAGTGTAACTAAAAACAGAAACTGATAAGGTGAATTATAATGCACTATTGTATACAGTATGGCAAATAAAAATGCAGTAAATAGCAGGTAATAATGGTAATATTTAGCAGATTCATTTCCCATTTTAACAACCAAGGTTTTTTTACCAGATTTAATATCAGATGCTCTATCTCTCATATTATTAAGATTTAACACTCCAATACTTAAAAACCCTACAGAAAACGCAGGTAATATTAAGGTAATATTTAATTGTTTTGAATACAAATAATAACTACCGATGACGCTAACCAAACCGAAAAACAAAAAAACAAATAAATCTCCAAAGCCACTATAACCATAAGCTTTTTTACCAACAGTATATTTTATTGCTGCTGCAATGCTAGCAATTCCAAGGCAAAAGAAAATAATTAAGTTTAAAAAATCATCTTTTCCAAAGGCAACAAAAATTAGTAAAATTGCAATTAAAAATGTAATTATACTTGAAGCAATAATAGCAGTTCGCATTTGCTTAGGAGATATTGCGCCACTTTGTACAGTTCTCTCTGGCCCTATTCTATCTTTATTATCGGTTCCTTTAACCCCATCGCCATAATCGTTGGCAAAATTTGAAATAATTTGAAAACCTACAGTGGTTAATAATGCTAATAAGCATATTTTCCAGTTAAACAATCCTTTAGAGGCAGCAATAAAACTACCTATAATTATTCCAGAAACCGACAACGGTAAGGTTCTTAAACGTGCAGCTTGTACATAACTTTTTACATCCATTTTTTAGTAGAAGTTTCTGATTTATACAACATACAATTATACATTTCTATTGCTTTACTTGTTTTTACGCAAGGTAAAATAATTTTTCCAGATGCTGTCTGTATTATCAAATTTACAACGTCCTTCCTCTTTTGAAAAAGAGTTTGTTTCATCTTAATATGTTGCAATTTAAAATGTTCAAAATAGGTAGTATTTGTAGCAATTTGACCAGAACCTATAACTAACATATCTTTATTAAAGTAATAATAACTTTTTCTATACTTCAAAAACACCAAAGCAATTAAAAAAGGTACTAATAAGAAGTTTATAAAAAATAATTTATTGGATATTAATAAAAAAACAATATTCAAAATTGCTAAAAACAAAAAGCTTCTAAAAAATAATTGTACTTTGTAATAAGCATCAGGTTTATGTTTTACTTCATTAATAAAATTAGTATTTAAAAAAAGTACACTTTTTAAAACATTAATGTGTTCTTTATTAAAACCAACAACCTTAATTATTTTTTTGTAATTAATTTTACCGCTTACTGCCTGCTTAAAAATTACATTATAAATACCTAATTTTTGTTTAATTGGATTTGTAAGTACCTCAATACTTTGTACTTTCTGCTTTTTTATAATATTATTTTGTTTTGTAATTAAACCTTGATTAATTTCTAATGTGTTATTTTCTATTGAAACTTGTAAATTAAAATGACGAACAAAGGTTGTTACAAAAGAAATTATTACTGAAATAACAAAACTAACGGCAAATAGAATCAACATTAAAAACAGATCACCAATAAGTGAATTTGCATTCTCTTCTAGTATTGTATCAAATTTCTCATCTAGTTCTAATGTTTCTAAAAAATCTTTTACTTGTACATATCCTGAAAATATAAAAGCGAACAACAAAGCCAAACTTTTAAAATGATTTTCTGAAATACTAACTTTAAACAACTCTGCAATTGTAATTTTATGAAGTATTTCTTTTGTAGGTTCACTATTTTCAAAAGCAACTACTTCCTGCATTTTAGCAAACAATGCTTTTTTTAATGCTATAGCTTTTTCTCTTGAAAGTGCTTTTATGGAGATTTCTACAGTTTTTGCCCCAGCGGTTTCAATTTCTACTTGTGTAACATTAATTAATTGTTGAATAAAATTTTGTTTGAAGTTTATATGCTGTATTTTTTCAAAAGGAACAGAAATGTTCGATTTATTTAAAATTCCCTGTTTTAATATAAAAGCGTTGTCTTTTATTTTAAATTTAAAATTTAAATAGACTAAAATTGCCCTAATTAAAATATAAATTAGAATTGCTAAAACTGCTAATAAAATTTTTGTGAGATTTAATTCAGATGTGTCTTTGGTAAGTAAAATTGGTATTAATACCCAAGAAGATTTTAACGACTTATATAAAATTACAAAATAATTTACAATAATTCCTTTTGAAGATTGTCTTGAAAATTCAGAAAAATCGAATGTATTAGTCATTAATAAAATGGGTAATAAATTCTTTTATTTGTTTTGCTTCTTTTTTTGGAAGACCATTTACTTTTAAATCTCCTCCACTTTCTCCTGCAGTAAATATTTTTATTGAAGCTAGTTTAAATAGTCTAGAAAAAGGTTTTTCTTCCAATTCTACGTGCTGTATTCTGGCAAATGGAACTGTAGTAATAGATTGCACTAAAACTCCTTTTTTATAAGAAATATCTTTTTCTCTCACAGCAAACTTCCTCTTATAAAAGCCAAGTACTAAAAAAAGTAAAAATATGCTTAATAAAAAAGTCAATGATAGGTATAAATAAGATGTGTATTCTGGAATATGTGCTTCTAAATTTTTACTAATCAAAAAATACAATCCTACAAAAAGTACAATTGCAACAATACCAAAATTTAAAAGTAAAACTATTAAATATTTTTTATCAATAGGCTTAAAATCCAGTTGAGAAACATCGGGTAATTGAGAAGTAATTTCAATGTTTTCGAACATTTATAAAACTATTAGAGTGAGTGAGTGTTTTGGATTCCTGCCTCCACAGGAATGACATATGGATTCGCTGGAATGACATTTTAAATTATATAAAAAATCTATAATCAAATTAATTATATAAAACTTATAGAATTTAAATATTATAAATCTTCTGCATTTGCAATTAATTCTGCAATATCCAACACTTCAATTTCAGTTTCTTTATTTGTAGTTTTAACACCATCAGTCATCATAGTATTACAAAAAGGACAACCAGTTGCAATAATATCTGGTTTTACTTCAATAGCTTCTTCGGTACGTTCAACATTAATATCTTTAGTTCCTTTTTCAGGTTCTTTAAACATTTGAGCTCCACCTGCTCCACAACATAAACCGTTGGTCTTACAGCGTTTCATTTCAATTAATTCTACATCTAACTTTTTAATTAAATCGCGTGGGGCTTCATAAACATCATTTGCCCGTCCTAAATAACAAGGGTCGTGAAATGTTATTTTTTTTCCTTTAAATTGTCCTCCTTCAATTGTAAGTCTTCCATCGTCTAATAACGATTTTAACAATTCTGTATGATGTACAACTTCATAGTTACCACCAAGTTGAGGATATTCATTTTTAAGTGTGTTAAAACAGTGTGGACAGGCTGTTACTATTTTTTTTACTTCGTAAGCATTTAAAACTTCAATATTAGTCATAGCCTGCATTTGAAATAAAAACTCGTTCCCTGCTCTTTTTGCAGGATCCCCTGAACAACTTTCTTCGGTGCCTAAAACAGCAAATTCTACTTTGGCCTTGTTTAGAATTTTAACAAATGCCTTTGTTATTTTTTTTGCTCTATCATCAAAACTTCCTGCACAACCAACCCAAAATAAAACTTCTGGTTGTTTACCTTGTGCAGCCATTTCTGCCATTGTAGGTACGTTCATGTCTTTATATTTTAATTTTTATTCGTGTTTTCCGTCGTCAAAAACTTCTATAGTTACTTCTTTTTCAACTAAATCTGTAAAATGACCTCTATAACGTGTTGCTTTAACTAAATGATTATCAATCCAGTGGTAATTTCCTCCTCTAGGTTTTCCCATTAATAAACTATGGTACTTAAACCCATGTTTATTTAACCACGTTTCAGTTACTTCTCTATGCTCTTCAGTTCTTGATGTAAAGAAACAAATTATATGCCCCTCATCAAACCACCTATTTAATGTGGCTAACGCATCAGGAAAAGGCTCGCAAGTTCCCATTCTTTCTGGTTCTTCATTAGGAACATCTTCTGTTACTGTTCCATCAATATCTATTAAATAATTTTTAATTCCTTCAGGTAAAATAGGACTAATATGCAATCCATCTTCTACTTTGTCGTGCAATAGTTTTTCAACATCTTCTTTTTTCATTCTGTGTTTATTTCAGTTTTTATAGTAGTATTATTCGTCTTTCCAATTTAATCTATCCATTTGGTTGTATTGCCAAGGAGCCCCGTTGTTCTCAATATTCGTCATCATCATATTTAATTCTTGCGAAGCGGCAGATTTTTCCATTACCAAATACCTACGTAAATCAATAATTATTGATAAAGGATCAATATTTACCGGACATTCCTCAACACAAGCATTACAGCTAGTACACGCCCAAACTTCTTCAGGAGATATAAAATCATTTAATAATTGTTTTCCATCATCTTTAAACTCACCATTTTTAGTGATGTTTTTCCCAACCTCCTCTAATCTATCACGCGTTTTCATCATAATAGCTCTGGGTGAAAGTTCTTTACCGGTAATATTTGCAGGACAAGCCGAGGTGCATCTACCACATTCTGTGCACGTATAAGCGTTCATCAATTGCACCCAATTTAAATCTGCTACGTCACTTGCTCCAAATTTTTCAGGAATTTCATCTTCACTTCCTTGTGGTGCAGCAGCAAATGGATCCGCATTTGGATCGAGCATCATTTTCACCTCATTGGTAACAGCTTCTAAATTATTTAATTGTCCTTTTGGGTTTAAATTAGCAAAATAGGTATTTGGAAATGCCAATAAAATATGAAGATGTTTTGAGTAATATAAATAATTTAAAAACACCAATATACCTGCAATATGCAACCACCAAGCAGTGCGTTCTATATAAAATAGTGTTCCTGCATTAAAGTTTTCAAAAAATGGCACTAAAAATTGACTGATTGGATTTCCAGCATCTGCTTGTTGAAATGGAACGTCTGTAGCATTCATTATTAAAAATAACGACATTAACACCATTTCGAAATATAAGATGTATAAGGCATCATTTTTTGGAAAACCTTTCATTTCTTTATTCCAAAAACGAGGAATTTTCAAAACCATTCTTCGAATCCAAAAAACTACAACAGAAATTAGGACTAATAATGCTAATATTTCAAACGAAGCAATTAAAAAGCTATAAAAATTAGTTCCCATAGATCTTAAAACTCTATGCGTTCCAAAAAGTCCATCAATAATTATTTCAATAACTTCAATATTGATAATTATAAAACCAACATAAACTACAATGTGTAAAATTCCTGCAATTGGACGTTTTACCATTTTAGATTGTCCTAAAGCAATCATTGCCATATTTTTCCAACGATCTGCTGAATTATCAATTCTATTTACTTGTTTACCAAGTTTTATATTTCTAATAAGTTTTTTTACATTTTTAGCAAAAAAACCAACTCCAATAATAAGAAGAATTGCAAATGCTATGTTGTCAATATAATTCATACTTTTTAATTTATTGATGGTAGAACATTCTTTTACGTGAAATTGCTAATTTAAACAATAACTTGAAATTTGTTTACTCCTCTTGCTCTGGATTATAGCCTTTATCTTTTTTACCAAATAATGAAAAGTGAACAAAACGTTTTGGATGTAATTTCATTTCATTTAACAATTCCTCTAATTCTTTTGAGGCGTTGGTTAAATTAGTATACATCTCATCATCTTTTAACAATCTTCCAAGCGTGCCTTCTCCATTTTCTAAACCAGCCAAGACACTATTAATATTACCAATTGTATCTTCTAAATTTTTAATAGTTAAACCTAAATTAGCATTTACTAACGTGTCTGAAAGTTTTGCCAAATTAGCAGTCATTAACTCAGCATTATCCAGCGTTTTTGATAACTTATCATCATTCTTTTTAATCAATTCATTTACATTTGCTGAAGCATGTTTAAAATTTGTAACAGTTGCATTTAATTCTAAAATACTGGATTTTAAACTTTCTCTGCTTTTAGGATCTAAAACATCTGTTAAACCAGTCATTAAAGAATCTGCACTTTTAATTACACTTTCAACTTTTGCTTGTAGTGGATTTAATTTTTCAGTTACAGAAGAGAACAAATCCGATTCTATTTCACCTTTTAAATAATCTCCTGGAAGTGCTGTTTCACCTTCATAAGAAGGTACAATTGCTAGAGATTTTCCGCCCATTAAACTGGCGCTATAAATTTTTGCAACGCTATTTTTTGAAAATTCAAAATCGTTTTCAACACTAAATTCAACAATTAATGTACCTCTTTTTTCTTCGCTTTTATGAAATTTAATATTCACAACTTTTCCAACATCAACCCCATTTATTGTTACAACACTTGCTGTATTTAAACCTTGCACATGATGGTATTCTGTGAAATAGGTTTTTATTGGACCATCAAATAAATTTAGTCCTTTCAAATAGTTATAACCCCAAATAAATAATGCGATTACAAGTACTGCTACAACTCCGGTTTTAAATTCTCTGGAAATTTTCAAAATAATATAATTTTTAAGGCAATATTACTAATAATTTTTGTGAGTAAATGGTAAAAATACTACGATTTTTTTAAAACTTCTTCAACAGAAATTTTTTCACCATTTTTAAAAGCGACTATAAATGCAGTTTTATATCCTTTAGTTTTAGCAATTTTTCTAAATTCTTCAATTTCAGAATAACTTGAAGTATTGCCTAAATAATATTTATAACTATTTCCAACTTTAACTCGATCCACATTTCTAAGACCTTTAAAATTATATGACTTTGTTTCTAGTTTTCTAGAACCAGAGGCTATTTGAACTTTAAATACAACATCTTTATAATTTTCTATTTCTTGCTTATTTATTGCTTCTTTTGTTGTTTTTGAAACTTCGGCAATAGCATCACCTTGCACAGTATTTAAGGTAAGTTGGTTAATATATTTTTTTAGACCATTATAAATAGATTCTGAAAATTTTTGCTGCCCTAATTTAGAATTTAAATAAAGTCCTTCTTTACTATTTGTAATAAATCCGGTTTCTATTAATATACTTGGCATATAAGTTTGATGTAATACCACAAACCCAGCTTGTTTTACACCTCTGTCCTTTCTTTTTAATTTTGTTGTAAATTCATTTTGAATAATACTTGCCAATTGTATGCTTTGATCTAAATATTCTTCTTGCATTAGAGTTAGCCCAATAACAGACTCCGGAGAATTTGGATCGAAGCCTTTATAAGTTACTTTGTAATTATCTTCTAACTCAATAACGGAGTTTTCTGCTTTGGCAACTTCAAAATTCTGTTTGTTTGCGTGGGTTCCTAATACCCATGTTTCTGCTCCATAAGCATTTGAGGAATGTGCATTACAATGTATTGACACAAACAAATCAGCATCTGCTTTATTTGCAATTTTACCACGATCTTTTAAACCTATAAATACATCCGTTTTTCTGGTATAAATTACTTTTATATTTTCCCTTTTTTCGAGCATTTTTCCAACTTGAAGCACAATTTTTAAAGCAATATCTTTTTCTTTCATAGCTTTATAACCTACTTTCCCTGGATCTTTTCCTCCGTGACCAGCATCAAGTACTACAATAAATTCTGTTTTTTGGGCTAAAAGGTTATTATTATTAAAAAGAATGACACAAAAAAATACGAAAACTCGTAAGAATATCGTTGATATTTTAATTTTAGAAAAGAGTAGTGAGTTCATAAATAATTTTAATTATTTTTGGCAACTGTTATTTGGTGATACAATTATTGAGCCATACATTTACAAACATAAAAATTGTGGTTGAATGCTTAAAAGCTAAATTAAAAAAACTTACGCTATCAGCCCAATTTAAATAGTATTTTTACAAAAAATATTAATTATTAAAACGAACATTAATAAAATATATAAAATATTTTTATTGATAAGTGTAACTCACTTTATCAATACAGCTGTTTATTCTCAAGAAATTAAACAGCAATCTACCGATACAATTGCTGCAATTAAAAAAGATACTATAAAAAATCTGCAATTAAACGACACTTTAAAAAACAAACAAATTGATTCTATTCAAGTAAAACCTAAAGATTCTATAAAAAAACCTGTAGAATTACTGGAAAGTATTATTGAACATAGCGCTGATAGTTTAATACGTCAAGATATTTTAAATAATAAAATTATATTATATGACAATGCTCATATTATTTATAAGGATATTGATTTAAAAGCGGGTTATATTGAAATTGATAATAATACAAGTTCTGTATTTGCCAAAGGGATTAAAGATAGTGTTGGTGTCTATTCTCAGCTTCCCGTATTTAAACAGGGCGACCAAGAATCTACACAAGATACTATTATCTTTAATTTTAAAAGTGAAAAAGCAAAAATATGGAGTTTAAGAACTGAACAACAAGGCATTATTATTTTAGGAGAAGAAAGTAAAAAACATAACGATTCTGTTATTTATATTAAAAATATTAGACTTACAACTTCCGATAAAGAAAATCCAGATTACTACATTAAAATAAAAAAAGCTAAATTTATTAAAGATCAAAAATTAGTTGCTGGGTCAAGTCAATTAGTTATTGCTAATGTTCCTACACCAGTTGTATTACCTTTTGCATATATTCCATTAACAAAAGGAAGAACTTCAGGTTTTTTAATGCCTACTTGGGGAGAAAATAACAGACAAGGTTATTTTTTACAAAATGGTGGTTACTACTTTGTTATAAATGATAATTTTGATTTAGCCGTTTTGGGAGATATTTATACCAACGGAAGTTGGGGATTACGAGCTGAATCCGGATATGCAAAACGCTATAAATTTTCAGGTGACTTTAATTTTAGATATGAAAATTTAACAAATAGTTTAAAAGGATTTGACGATTATTCCAAAACTACGAATTACAATATAAGATGGAGCCATTCACAAGACGCAAAAGCGAGTCCAAATGCTAGATTCTCAGCTTCAGTAAACATGGGAAGTAGTAAATACTACAAACAATCTAATAATGAATACAATACAAATGCCTTTTTAAATAATAATTTAAGTTCTTCCGTTTCATATTATAAAAAGTTTGTGGGGACTCCATTTAATATGTCATTATCTGTTACACACTCTCAAAATACCAACACCGAAGAAATTACAATGACATTGCCCTCTTTACAATTAAATATGGATAGAATTTATCCGTTTACAGGTAAAAATGGGGCGAAAAATAATGCAATTCAGAAAACAGGTTTAACCTACTCTTTAAAAGGTGACAATAGAGTGAATACTACCGATGAATTTTTCTTTAAAAAACAAATGTTTGA
>NZ_JBFLKT010000210.1:0-5497 GCF_040883305.1 Lutibacter sp. | reverse complement strand
TGATAATTGACAGCGAATTTGATGATGACGGCCCGTTTCTAAATCAACTTCTAATAAATGGTAATTATCGAGAGATTTAAGTAATTTATAATGAAGAATGGCTTTTTTACTTCCTTCAATTTCAGAAGAATATGAGGTTGATTTGTTGTTTTTTGGGTTTTTTCTCAAATAACCAATCAGTGTATTTTGTAAATCTTTTGGTTTGTTTTTTACAACTGCCCAATACGTTTTATGTACCTCTTTATCACGTAGCATTTTATTAAAGCGTTCCAATGCTTTTGAGGTTCTTGCAAAAACTATAATTCCAGTAGTTGGTCTGTCTAAACGGTGCGCAACACCTAAAAAAACATTACCTGGTTTGTTGTATTTATCTTTAATATATTCTTTAACAATATCACTTAAAGGTTTGTCTCCAGTTTTATCTCCTTGAACAATATCTCCAGATTTTTTATTGACAATTATTAGGTGATTATCTTCAAATAAAACTTCTAAATTACCTTTAGTTGAAGCCATTTAATTAGATATTTCTAATTGTTGATTTATTTCATCAATATATGCTAGTAACTCCTCTTTTCCATCAGAAGAAGTTGCGGAAGTAATAAAATATTGTGGCATTTCTTCCCAAAGAGTTTGCGTCATTTTTTTGGAATAGTTTTTAATATTTTTATTCAATTCAGAAAGTTTTAGTTTATCAGATTTTGTGAAAATAATTGAGAAAGGAATTTCATTTTCACCTAAAAACTCCATAAATTCCAAATCAATTTTTTGAGGCTCGTGTCTACAATCAATTAAAACAAATGTACAGATAAGCTGTTCTCTTTGTAAAAAGTAATTTTTTATAAAGCTTTGAAACGTTTTTTTAACACTTTTTGAAACTTTTGCATATCCATAACCGGGTAAATCTACCAAAAACCAATTATTATTGATTTTAAAATGATTTATTAATTGTGTTTTCCCTGGTCTTCCCGAAGTTTTTGCTAATTTATTTTGACCAGTTAGCATATTAATTAAGGAAGATTTTCCAACATTAGAACGCCCAATAAAAGCATATTCAGCTAACCGTTCTTTGGGACATTTAGCTACGTCACTATTGCTAATTACAAAATCAGCGGTTTTAATTTTCATTTTTTAAAGGTTTCTGTCTTTCAACCAGTTTTCAAGAATTCTGTTAAATTCATCTGGATGTTCCATCATTGGTACATGGCCACATTTTTCGACCCAAAATAAATCAGCATCAGGTAATAATCTCTGAAAATCAATAGCAACTTCTGGAGGTGTAACAGGGTCGTTTTTCCCCCAAATTATACATGCAGGTATGTTCATATCTGGTAAGTCTTTTGCCATATTATGACGGATAGCACTTTTAGCAATAGCCAATGTTCTTATTACTTTATGCCTATCGTTTACAGAGGCATAAACTTCATCAATCATTTCTTTTGAAGCAACCGTTGGGTCATAAAAAACCTCTTCAGCTTTTTTCTTAATATATTCGTAATCACCTCTTTTTGGGTAGGTGTCACCTAAAGATTTTTCATACAATCCAGAGCTCCCAGCTAATATTAAACCTGCAACATTTTTCGAATTAAATTTTGTAAAATACAATCCAATATGACCACCTAAAGAATTACCAATTAAAATAGCTTTATTTATTTTTTTAAAAGCCATAAAATCTTTTAAATATTTCGATAAGTTTTTAACATTGGTTTTTAATAATGGTAGTGTGTAAATAGGTAACTGAGGTATTATAACTTTATAACCTCGTTTTGAAAAATAGTTGAGCACACCTTCAAAATTACTTAAACCTCCCATAAGCCCGTGAAGAACAATTATCGGTTGACCTTCTCCTTCTTCTGCGTAACTAAATTTTCCTTCTGTGATAAAATTCTTGCTCATTAAATTTTAAATTTTAAGCTTGCCACAAAGGTAGCTTTTTTTTCTAAAAAAACCTTTTTTTCTAAACAGAGGCAAATAAATTATTAATCAACTGTTTTTCAAAAAAATAGCTTTGAATATGCAGTTAGTGGTAAAAGTTATCAACAAAGTGGGTAAAAGTGGAAAAATGTGGGAAAAAATTTCTATTTTTGATTTTATACAAAGTCATAATGATAAATTTAATTGGAACATACGAAGGAAAAGCTGATGCCAAAGGGCGGCTATTGCTTTCTGCTGCTTTAAAGAAGCAGTTGAGTCCAATTTTACAAGAGGGTTTTGTGTTAAAACGTTCCTTATTTCAGCCGTGTTTAGAGTTATATCCGATGGATGAATGGAATATTTTAATGGCAGAAGTAAATAAATTAAACAGGTTTGTTAAAAAGAACAACGATTTTATTCGCCGTTTTACAGCGGGTGTTAAAATTGTAGAATTAGATGCTTCTGGAAGGTTATTAGTACCAAAAGATTTACAAGTTTTTGCAGGAATATCAAAAAATATAGTGCTGTCTTCCGCAGTTAATATTATTGAAATTTGGGATAAAGACAGGTACGAATTAGCAATTGATGATGGTTCGGGAGATACCGCAGATTTGGCGGAAGAAGTTATGGGTAATGCAAACAATAACAATGGAATATCATAGTCCGGTTTTATTAAAAGAGAGTGTTGATGGTTTAAATGTTAAACCAGATGGCATTTATGTGGATGTTACTTTTGGTGGAGGTGGGCATTCAAAGGAGATTTTGAGTAGGTTGAATGAACACGGAAAGTTGTTTGCTTTTGATCAAGATGAGGATGCGCAAAGAAATATAATCGACGATCCAAGATTTACGTTAATTCCTCAAAATTTTAGATTCATAAAAAGATATTTAAGATTTTATGGCGTAAAAAAAGTGGATGGGATTTTAGCTGATTTAGGTGTTTCTTCACATCAGTTTGATGAAGCTGAACGTGGATTTTCTACACGTTTTGATGCTGATTTGGATATGCGAATGAATCAAACAGGTGAGTTGTCTGCTTTTGAAGTTGTTAATAATTACGATGAGGAAAAACTGAGTACTGTTTTATTTCAATATAGTGAACTTAGAAATGCAAGAGCAATTGCAAAAAAAATAGTAACAGCGCGTTCAGAAAAAAAGATTAAAACAAGCTTTGAGCTTAAAGAAGTGTTAAGTGAGTTTGTGCCAAAATCTGTTGAGCATAAAATTTTAGCACAAATATTTCAAGGTATTCGTATAGAAGTAAATCAGGAAATTGAAGCATTGAAAGAATTTTTATTGCAAATACCTGAATTGCTGAACGAAAATGGAAGGTTGAGTGTAATCTCTTACCATTCTTTAGAAGACAGATTGGTAAAAAGATTTATTAGAAGTGGTTTGTTTGAAGGTGAGCCTGAAAAAGACATGTTTGGTAATGTAAATGTGCCAATGAAAAAAGTCGGAAAACTAATAATCCCAAGCTTTTCTGAAATAAAGAAAAATAATAGAGCTAGAAGTGCCAAATTAAGAATTGCAACAGTTAAATAAATGTCAGCTATAAAATCTAGCATATTCAACTTATTAAAAGGAGATTTTTTAGTAAATAAAGACTCCTTTAAAAACTGGCGATTTATATTGTTTGTAGTCGCCTTATTGTTGTTAATGATTGCAAGTGCTCATAGTTCTGATAAAAAAGTAATGGAAATTGCAAAATTAACGAATGAAATTAAAGAGTTAAGAGCAGAATTTTTAGATAAACGTTCAATTTCAATGGGAATGCGATTGGAATCAACGGTACGTAAAAAAGTGATTGATTTGGGTATAAAACCAAGTGAACAGCCACCACAAGTTATAAAAGTAATCTCAAAAAAATAACCAAAAAATTGGCAACAACAAAAAAGGGCATATTAAATAAATTGTACGTTGTAGTTATTATTATAGCGCTTTTTTTGGTGGCTATTATTTTTAGGTTAACGGATATTCAGTTTTCAGACGGAGATAAATACAGAAATTTATCTGAGCAATTAACTTTAAGAAACGATACCATTTATGCCAATAGAGGTAGTGTCTTTTCTGCTGATGGTAGTTTGCTTGCAACTTCAATGTCTCAATATGAAATTAGAATGGATGCTGTAACTGTTGATAGTGAAGTGTTCGAAAAAAATGTAAGAAGTTTATCTCAAGAGCTTTCTAAAATGCTAGGAAATACTACAGCACATTGGGAACGTAAAATTAGAAAAGCCAGAAATAGTAAAAACAGGTACTTATTTATTGCAAGAAAGTTAGGATATACAGAATATATGAAGATTAAAAGTTTTCCAATTTTTAATTTAGGAATGTATAAAGGTGGTTTTATAGCAGAGCAATCTACTGTGAGAGCGCATCCTTTAAATAAAGTAGCAGAAAGAACTATTGGTTACGATGATTATAGAGGAGCCCCTGGAATTGAAGGTGCTTATAGAAAATACTTAACAGGTAAAAACGGATTAAGGCTTAAGCAAAAGATTGCAAAAGGACAATGGAAGCCAATTAATGATAGAAACGAAAAAGAGCCTATAAATGGTAAAGATATTGTAACAACATTAGATGTTAATATTCAAGATATTGCACATCATTCTTTATTAAGACAATTAGAGTTTTATGAAGCTGAACACGGTTGTGTGGTAGTAATGGAAACCAAAACTGGAGAGGTTAAAGCTATTTCTAATTTGGGAAGAAGTTCTGAAGGAAAGTACTATGAAAAGCGAAATTACGCAGTTTATGAATCTCATGAGCCTGGTTCAGCATTTAAATTAATGGCTATGGTTGCGGCGCTGGAATCTGGAGCAATTGATACCAATACAGTTGTAGATACTGGAACTGGAAGGTATAGAATGCATGGAAGGTATATTAACGATTCTAAACGTGGTGGTTTTGGAGAAATATCGGCTGCTCGTGCATTGGAAGTGTCTTCAAATATTGCTTTCGCAAGGTTAATTGAAGAGAATTTTGGTGATAATCCAGAAAAATTTATCAACTCATTATATAAAATGAATTTGAATGACAAATTAGGATTGCCAATTAAAGGAGAAGGAACACCTCTAATTCCTGGCCCAGATCATAAGATATGGAGTAAAAACGCCTTGCCATCAATAGCATATGGTTATAATTTAGAATTAACACCATTACAAACCTTAACGTTTTACAACGCTATTGCCAATAATGGAGAAATGGTAAAACCTAGGTTTGTAAAAGAAATAAGGTCTTGGAATAGACACGTAGAATCTTTTGAAAAAGAAGTTATAAATAAAGCAATTTGCTCTAAAGAAACAGTTGCTAAAATTCAGGAAATACTTAAAAATGTGGTTTACAGAGGTACGGGAAGAAAATTATATTCTGAAGATTTTTCAATGGCTGGGAAAACTGGAACTGCACGTGTAGAATATGGAAATTATGAAGCATGGTTAAAAGACAAGAAATACATCTCTTCATTTACAGGGTATTTTCCTGCAGAGAATCCAAAATATTCTTGCATAGTGGTAATTCATAAACCAAATACTAAAACAGGTTTTTATGGTGCAGATGTTTCGGGGCCGGTTTTTAAAGATAT
>NZ_JBFLKT010000209.1:0-2750 GCF_040883305.1 Lutibacter sp. | reverse complement strand
TGGTTGGAATGGAACTTTAAATTATTTAGAAACTGGGTCTGGTTATATGATTAAATCTAGTAAAGTTCAAAACTTTTCATATCCAAATTATTTAGCCAAACCAGCAAGTAGTAAACCTGCCAGTATTGTAAATGAAAGTCAGGCTAAAATTACAAATGAATTTAAGAAATATTCAGATAATATGAATGCCGTAGTCCAATTACCTGAAGGATTTGATTCATTGTTAGTATATGATACTAATGGTAATTTAAAAGGAAAAGCCCACAATCAAATGATTAGTGACAAAGAATTAAGTTTTATTACTATTTATGGAGATGTACCTGAAACATTGGTTTTTTATGTTGGAGATGGAAGAGATGAAAAAGCAATTACTAAAACTTTTAGTTTTAAAAGTAATAATGTATTAGGAACAATTGCTAAACCTGTTATTTTGGAAGTCTTTTCAGACAATGTTAGCATATTTCCAAATCCATTTGAAGATAACTTAACGGTAAAAGTAGATGTTTTAGAAAGCGACACAGTTACTATTCAACTTTATAACTTAACAAGTCAGTTATTATTTAGTAAAAAGTTTGAAGTTACTGCAGGAAGTAATTTGTTGAAAATTTCACCTAAAGTAGCAACAGGTATTTATTTATTGCAAGTAAAAATGAAGGAGAATACGGTAATAAGTAAAGTAGTTAAAAAGTAGTAATAAAATCAGTAGCACTTAAAAATTAATCTTTGGGTGCTACTATTAAACTAATAATATAAATATGAAAAATTATATATATAGTACACTTGTACTGTTTTTTATAGGAATAAATACATATGGTCAATCTCCAACTTGGTCAGTAAACGAAAACAATTTTCAATATACCATGTCTTTCGTAGCATTTGTAAATATTGACGGAACTAATCTAACTAGTACTAACGATAAAGTTGCAGCTTTTGTAAATGGAGAATGCAGAGGTGTAACCAATTTAACATATGTAGCTAGTGGAGATAGTTATTATGCTTATTTGACAGTTTTTTCAAATGAAAATAATGAAACATTAAATTTTAAAATATACGAATCAACAAACGATGTTGTTAAAGATGTACCAAAAACAAAAAGTTTTGAAATTAATGGACATTACGGAAATTTATTTCAAGCATTTAGTATTGCAAGTCCAACCTTAAGTAATTCTGCCGAAATTTTAGACTTTAATTTTAGTGGAGTTCAAATAGTTGACAAACTAATATTGGGAAATCAAATAACCTTAGATATAGATAATAATGAAAATGTGACAGCTCTAAATGCAATTTTTGATTTAAGCTTAGGCGCAAAATTATTTTTGGGAACGACCCATCAAATCTCAGGAAGCAATTCTATAGATTTTAGCAACCCTGTGCAATTTCAAGTATTATCAGAAGATCAATCTGTTTTAAAACAATGGGAAGTTATTGTTAATTTAAGCTTAGGTAGTGCCACTTATTATAAAAAAGATGCCGTGTGTTATGAAGGAGGCGTTATAAAGGTGCTTTTTACAGAGAACAATCAAGAAGTAGTTTTAAGTAAATCAGATATTCCTTATGCAACACAAAGTATCAGCAATGGGGAAACCATTTTTAATAATTTAGAAGCAGGAGATTATAAAGTAAAAGTTGGAGGCAATGTTAAAGAAATAACAATTAAATTAAAAGAATAGTTATGAAAATTAAAAGTTATAATATACTAGTTTTAATAGCAATTCTGATTGTATTTTTAGGTTGCTCAAAAGACGATGATTTTAAATTATTAGATCCTGAAATTGTATTTGTAAATAGTGATGGTAATTCAGTCTTAGAAGGTTGGTGCATAGATCTAAATGAAAACTACGCTTTACAGATAACACTTAAATCTAATGGGAATGGGAAATTTAAAACTAAGAAAAAAATCGATTACACCATAAACGGAGTTCCTTACAGTGTAACGTTTACCGAGTTAGGGACTAAAACAATTCCTGTAAATTTTATAGAAGGAACCAATGTAGCCCAATTGATAGATACCGGTGAATCTATAAGTTTAGATGTTGTATTTTGTAATGCAACTATAGTTTCAAATAAAATTAGTTTTGTATTTGCAGATGGGTCAGATATTCCAACTGAAGGATGTTTAGATTTAAATTCTAATTATGCAGTTAAAATTGAAACTGAAAAACAAGGAACTGGAGATTTAGAAACAACAGAAATAGAATATACACTAAATGGTGTTGTTTACAGCACCACATTTACAGAAGTTACTAATAAAATTTTACCAGTTACCTTATCTGAAGGAAACAATGTTGTTCAATTAATTGATAGTGGCAATGCAGCATCGCTAGATGTAGTTATAAGTTGTAACGCAACTATTATAGCTAACAAAATTAGTTTTGTATTTGCAGATGGATCAGAAATTTCAGCTGGAGAATGTTTAGATTTAAATTATAATTACGCAGTTAAAATTGAAACTGTAAAACAAGGAACAGGCGATTTAGAAACTACTGAGATAGAATATACTATAAATGGTGTTGTTTACAGTACAACATTTACTGAAATTACAACTAAAATTTTACCTGTGACCTTGTCTGATGGAGAAAATGTTGCCCAATTAATTGCTAGTGGCAATACTGCATCGCTAGATGTAGTTTTAAGCTGTAACGCAACTATTATAGCTAACAACATTAGTTTTGTATTTGCAGATGGATCTGAAATTCCAAGTGGAGAATGTTTAGATTTAAATTCCAATTATGCAGTTAAAATTGAAACTG
>NZ_JBFLKT010000208.1:0-3328 GCF_040883305.1 Lutibacter sp. | reverse complement strand
TGATGGCTCAAAGGGACAATTCATAGATGGATGGGGGACAGATGAAAATGGATGGGCTGATATTCGTGGCGATATTACTTGTATGGTTGTTGATGAAAATATGGCTAATTTGACTCTAAAAAGAGGAGAGGTTAAAATCTGGTAACCAGTAAAAACATAACTGATAAAGGAAAAATCGCCTAAATTAATTATTTAGGAGATTTATTAAAATTATTAAACTAACAAGTACTAAAGGATCATGAAGTAATCAAGGTTTCACAAATAAATACACCAATCTGAATTAACCTCTTCTTTATGTTGTTTATAAGGATTGTCAAAAATTCCTTGTAAACACTATTAAGGAAGTACTTTTATATTCAAATAATTTCAGGATGGCCAATCTCCTCATCGAGCAAATGAAACCGGAGAAAAAACCTACTACATTTCTGTAATCGGTTTGATATTTTAATAATTTAAAACTATTAGAAACCATCCTCACAATTCGGAGTACAAGGCGGAGGGGGTGGAATATTACAAATCTGACGATCAACATTATATCCGTTATTTAAATATCCATCTACCTGAAATTCATAAACTTGAACACTAACTCGTTCTTCGCCTTCACACTTATACAAAGTTACTTTTTCACAACTTAAAGGAGTAAACGCCATAAAAATAAACGCCCCAAATAATACGGTTGAGATTTTTAATCTTTTCATACTTTTATTATTTTTAGTTAATAGAAGTAAAAAGGATAGTCTAAATAATTGAAAATAAAGAATTTTAAATAGAAAACATAAAAAAATCCCACTATTTCTAGTAGGATTTTACTTTGGTGGGCAATGAGGGATTCGAACCCCCGACCCCCTCGGTGTAAACGAGGTGCTCTGAACCAACTGAGCTAATTGCCCTAAGCGGATGCAAATATATAATACATTTCTTATTACACAAAGCTTTTTTATTAAAAATTTTAATTATTTTTTTATCAATTTAAAAAATTAAAAATAGGCAGAAAAAAACGCTGAACCAACTAGTTCAGCGTCAATAATATAATTTGAAATTTTATTATTTTACTAATTCTGGCACATTAGAATAAATGTAGTCTCCATGACCCGCAAATATTTTATTATACCCTTTAAAAAATTCTTTTCTCTTATCTTCATCAGACCAGTGCTCATTAATAAGTCTTCCATCTTCTTCAAAAGCTTTTTCTATATCTCCTAAACTTTCAAAAGCAAATGCTTCAACCATATCATTACTATCCGCTCCCCACCTATGAACATGAGTATAATAACCCTTTATATAGTTATTTTTCATAGTCACATTTTCAAAATACTCATTCCAGCCTGACCCTCCTCCTGATCCTCTTTTATTTACTTTAACATAAAAAATTAACGGTTTATCACCATCCAACTTTGCAGGTTTAGAATAGCGTGTAGTCATATAAATTTCGTCACTATGATGATTAGAGTAATAACTGCTTTGTTTGTCAAAAAAAGCATTTGTTTCCTCTTCATTTGGACAAGCTTCATCTATTAATTTATTTGATACTTCTGCGGCATTATCAATATCTTCCCAATTTTTATAGACTGTCACTAATTTTACTTCAGAATCATCTGGAGTGAAATAGTGAAAATAAACTCCATAACCCAAGATTAGATCATTTTTCATGGTGACTTTGTCAAAGTATTCCTTTTCAGTTTTCATCCAATCTGAAAAATCAACATTGGGATCACTACTCCTGTGAACTGTTGTTACAACCATATAAGCAGGTTTGAACTCCTCCGTTTTAGATTCTTGGGAATAAAATTTGGAAGTAAACATAATTGATAATACAAAGATTCCAAGCAATAAATTTTTAATTGTTTTCATGATATATTTAATTTAGTTAGTATTCTAAAACAAATTATTATTCATACAAATAATAAAAATTTGAGGTTTCCTAAAATGAATAAACAATGGAAAAGGAGTAAATCTATAGATGTAAATCCATTGAGTGAGGGGGAATTAGTAATTAAAACAGAATTACTAAAAATATCATTTTGTCAATAATTGAGGTCTTATATTGTAAATATATTAATTTTTTTTGAATAAAAAAATTAATCACGAATATAGCATATGTTTTATTGATAAAATCACAACGCGCTAAACAACTTCAGCAACTACAAAAGTACTTCCTCCAATAAAAATTAAATCGTTACTGTGTGCGTTTTTTAATGCCGCTTTATATGCTTCTTTAACGGAATTATAAACTTTTCCATTTAATTCAAATTTCAAACATTTCGTTTTCAATTCTAGCCCATCTAATCCTCTTGGAATATCTGGTTTGCAAAAATAATACATTGCTTCTTTTGGGAATAATGGAAGAATTGTTGTTAAATCCTTATCATTTACAACTCCAAAAACAACATGTAACCTTTCAAACTTTTCATTTCGCAACTGATGCAGCACATAAGCTAAACCTTCTTTGTTATGACCTGTATCGCAAATAACTTTAGGCTGCCGATTTAAAATTTGCCATCTTCCTAAAAGCCCTGTATTTTTTTTAACATTTAACAGTCCTATTTTTAAATTTTCTTCTGAAATAGTAAAACCTTTCTCTTTTAGAACTTCAATAGTTTTTACAACTGTTTTTAAATTATGTTGTTGATAAGATCCTTTTAAATCTGTTTGAAAATTTGAGGTATTCAAATTGGATGCTATAAACAATTGGGCATTCTTTTCTTTAGCTATTTTTTCGAAAACAGGAAATACTTCTTTTTGAAATTCCCCAATTACTACTGGAATATTTGACTTAATAATTCCTGCTTTTTCAAAAGCAATTTCTGGCAATGTTTCACCTAAAAATTGAGTGTGGTCTAAACCAATATTTGTAATTACTGAAACCTCTGGAGTTATAATATTTGTAGAATCTAACCTCCCTCCTAGACCAACTTCAATAATTGCAATATCAACTTCTTGTTTTGCAAAACAATCAAATGCCAAACCAACAGTCATTTCAAAAAAAGATAATTTATGAGTTGACAAGAATTTGTTGTTTTTTTTAATGAAATTTATAACATCAATTTTTCTAATAACTTCTCCATTAATTCTAATTCGTTCTCTAAAATCTTTTAAATGCGGTGAGGTGTACAAGCCAACTTTGTACCCAGCTTCTTGTAAAACCGAAGCTAACATATGGCTTGTAGAACCCTTACCATTTGTACCGGCAACGTGAATGGTTTTAAACTTTTTTTCGGGATAATTTAGATGCTTAGACAAGGCTAAACTGTTGGTTAAATCTTTTTTAAAGGCTGCTTGTCCTTGCCTTTGATACATTGGCAATTGAGAAAACATCCAATTGAGGGTG
>NZ_JBFLKT010000207.1:0-5831 GCF_040883305.1 Lutibacter sp. | reverse complement strand
TTCTCCGCTACCTTTTTTTTGACCAAAAATGTAAATATCTTGTCCATACGCTTTTGGATTTTCGCCAGTAATTAACGACAATAAGGTGCTTTTTCCTGAGCCATTTGGACCAATTAGTTGCCAAAACTCACCTTTATTAACAGTCCAATTTATATTTTTTACAATAGGAGTAGTGTTATAATTTACACAAACATTATTAAATTTTACAAGTGTGTCTCCTTCAAAATCAATTTTTTTTAAGGCATTCGGAATTTTATTTTTAAAATGAGAATATAGATAATATTGTTTATTTTGAAGTTTTTGTATGTGAAATGTATTGTCTTTTATTTCATACTTGTGTTCAATAAAATTTAAAATATCTGTTGTTCTATTTGCTATTTGAATTATTTGAATATTTTTTGAAAAACTTTTAATATTCTGAGAAAGTTCTAACCTAGAATCCGTATCTAAATGGTCAAAAATACTATCGAATATTATAAAATCGGGTTGTTGATTTAAACAATATTTTAAAAATACCTTTCTTCGTTCACCTGTAGAAAAATTGCTTAATTTTTTATTACTTGTTGTTGCAATTTTAACAATATCATATCGATATTCTTCTTCAATATATTTTTCAATGGCAATATCAGAAAATAAAAACCCTTTTAATTTGTTAAAACGTTCCAGTCTATCCGGGGCATTTTTAGATAAAATAGTTGTAATAAGAGTCTTTTTATCAACGTTATTTTTAATAAGAATAGCAATATGATCTTTTGTCATTACTTAACTAATTTCAAAAACTTTTCCAGTTTCTGCCAAATGTGTGTTTTCAAAAATTTCTTGTGCCTCAGTTTTAAAAACTTCTATATTTTTATACCGTCCGCTATAATGTCCAATTATAAGTTGTTGCACATTTGCTTGTAATGCAATTTTAGCAGCCTGTTCTGCAGTTGAATGCTTTGTAGTTGTAGCGAGTGCTTCTTTATCTTTTAAAAATGTGGTTTCGTGGTATAAACAGCTAACCTTTTCTATGATTGGTACAATTTCTGGTAAGTACGAAGTATCACTACAAAATGCGTAGCTTTTTGGAATTGAAGGGTCTAAGGTTAAATCTTTATTTTTTATGATTGTGCCATTTTTTAATTTAAAATCTCTACCAATTTTTAAATTTTGATAATCGCAAATTTCAATTTCTTTATAATTATTAATGGCGTTCATATTTAATTTACGCTCACCTAACTTTTCTTTAAATAAAAAACCATTTGTATAAATTCTATGTTCTAAAGGAATGGTATGCACTTCAACTTTATCATCTTCAAAAATCAATTCACTTTCATTTGAAGTTAATTCGTGAAAATATAAGGGATAATGTGTCCAGGAATTAGAAAGTTTTAACTGTAGTGTTATCACCTCTTTTATACCTTTAGGGCCATAAATGTGTAATTCAGTTTCTCTATTTAACAATCTAAATGTAGCAATTAAACCAACTAAACCAAAAAAGTGATCTCCATGCAAATGAGAAATAAATATATGCTTTATTTTTGAAAATTTAACACCATATTTTCGTAATTGAACTTGGGTGCCTTCGCCACAATCAATTAAAAAATGATGATTTTTAATTTCTAAATATTGCGCTGTTGGATTCGCGTTTACGCGAGGTGTGGCAGAATGACAACCTAAAATTGTGAGTTTTAGATTCATCTAATAACCAATCTTTTTGATACAATTTCAGAGTCTGATTGTAATGAGTAGATGTACATTCCGTTATTTAAGTCATCACGATTAAATAACAAAGAATTTGAACCAGGTTTTGCATTAATTCTTTCTCCATGAACTGTTTTTCCTACAAGGTTTTTCACCGTAAATTCAACCAATTGATTTTTTGTAGATTTAAAACTAATTCGGGTTCTAATAGTTAATGGATTTGGAGATGCAGAGACAGATGTAAGTGTAATAGTTGGCGGTTTATTTTTTTTAATAACAGCACGTGCATCTTTTTCTTGGGCATAAGAAAAAGTGAAAACTAGTAAAAAAGTTATTAAAAGTAATTTTTTCATCAATAAGCCTATTGTTTTTAAAATCCTAAATCTCGTTCAATCGCATCCATTTCTAAAATGTCTAACGCCTCTGTAAATGTTGGTACAACATTAATTTCATCAGGAATTTTATCAATATCAATTCCTTCAAAAATAATAACAAAACTTGTGCCGTTTTCTCTTTGTTGTGCACTTATATTCAAAAATAGTAATAATTCTTTTATTTCTATGTTAATTTTTTCTGAAAAATCTAAAATTAAATGTTCCCCATTAAAATTAATTATGTTTTTTTCAAGATTATTTAGAAATATATCTAAAGATTCTTCAGTGGGTTTTATTAATGTATATTTTTCAGTTTTAGTTATTTTCATTGTTTGTGTCTTTCAATTTGTTGTGCCAATAAATAAATTACTGCCATTCTAATAGCAACACCATTTTCTACTTGATTTAATATAATAGATTGTTCGGCATCTGCAACATCACTTGTTATTTCAACACCTCTATTTATTGGACCAGGATGCATAATAACAATTTTCTTGCCAAGTGAGTTTAAAAGCTGTTTATTTATTCCAAATAATTGAGCATATTCTCTAGTTGATGGAAAATAATTTATTGCCATACGTTCATTCTGAACTCTTAAAACATTGGCAACATCACACCATTCCAATGCTTTTTTTAAATCGTATTCTACGCTTACACCTAAACTTTCTATGTACTTTGGAATTAACGTTTTTGGACCACAAACTTTTATTTCCGCACCTTGTAATTTTAAGGCGTAAATATTTGATAAAGCAACTCTGGAATGCAAAATATCACCAATAATCACAACTTTTTTTCCAGTTACACTTCCTAATTTTTCTCTAATTGAATAGGAGTCTAGTAATGCTTGTGTTGGATGTTCGTGCGTGCCATCTCCAGCATTTACAATTTTAGCATCTACGTGTTTCGATAAAAAATCGCAGGCACCAACATTTGGATGACGCATTACAATTAAATCAACTTTCATAGATAAAATGTTGTTGGCAGTATCTATTAAAGTTTCTCCTTTTTTTACTGAAGATTGACTTGCAGAAAAGTTTATTACATCGGCAGATAAACGTTTTTCAGCCAATTCAAAAGATAGTTTTGTTCTGGTACTGTTTTCAAAAAATAAATTCGCAATAGTAATATCTCTTAGTGATGGTACTTTTTTAATAGGACGATTAATTACTTCTTTAAAATGATCTGCAGTTTCAAATATTAAATCAATATCACTTCTTTTTAAGTGCTTTATTCCTAAAAGATGTTGTACGCTTAACTGACTCATGTAATTAATTATTTATAATATAAACGGCATCTTTACCTTCTTTTTCTTTCCAATTTACAGTAACTCTTTCTTCATTTATAACATCTACTTGTCTTCCTCTATAATCGGGTTGAATTGGTAAATGTCTGCTAAATCTTCTATCTATTAAAACTAATAATTCAATATCGCTTGGTCTCCCAAAAGATTGTATTGCGGTTAATGCAGCTCTAATACTTCTTCCAGAAAATAAAACATCATCTATAAAAACAACATTTTTATCTTCAACAATAAAATTAATATTGGTTTTGTTTGCTTCTAAAGGTTCTCCACGTCTTCTAAAATCGTCTCTATAAAAAGTAATATCTAATTGCCCTAATTTAACTTCAGGAATATTATAATCTTCTTTTAAAATTGAAACCAATCTTTCCGCAAGGTACACTCCTCTTGGCTGAATACCAATTAAAACAGTATTTTCAAAATTATTATGATTTTCAATTAACTGACACGCTAATCGATGTAATATAATGTGAATTTCTTTAGAGTTAAGTAGAATTTTTTTGCCCATTGCAATACCAAACATTGTTTGGAATACAAATATAAAGCATTTTGTTAATTAATTTGTTAAAAACATTTAGAACTTAATATTAAATCAAGCATTTGTTCTTGTACTTTTATTTTTATAGTATTTAATTATATTTTAATATATGTCTTTAACTCCAAAAGAAAATAATTTACCTTTAACAAAGTTCGAATCAATGCTAAAAACCAATAGTGTTTATTTTTTTGATTCTATTGAATTTGAGGAGATTATACATTATTATATAGATTCAGGAAAAATTTCTTTAGCAAAGAAAGCAATTTTATTGGGTTTAAAACAACATCCAAACTCAATTTTACTGAAATTATTAAGAGCTGAATTAATGATTTTTGATGGAGAATTTGATGAGGCAGCAAGTTTATTAAAAGAATTACAGGCCATAGAACCTACTAATGAAGAGATTTATGTGCAGCAAGCAAGTATTTTTTCTAAAAAGGACAAACACCAGCAAGCGATAGATGCTTTAAAAATTGCCTTGTTATATACAGATGACGAAGCCGATATTTTAGCTATGATTGGTATGGAATATCTGTTTTTAGATAATTTTGATGAAGCCAGATTAAATTTTGCAAAATGCTTAAAGGTAGATTTTGATGATTATTCTTCGCTTTATAATGTAATTTATTGTTTTGATATGCAAAGCCAACATAAAGAGGCAATTGAATATTTAAATGAATATATAGATAAAGATCCTTACAGTGAAGTTGCCTGGCATCAATTAGGAAGGCAATATTTTATTTTAGAGAATTATACGGAGGCATTAAGAGCCTTTGATTATGCTGTTTTAATTGATGAGTCTTTTGTTGGTGCATATTTGGAAAAAGCCAAAACGTTGGAACAATTAAAAGAATATGCTGAAGCCATAGAAAATTATAAAATTACCATAGATTTAGATGATCCAACATCATTTGTTTATTTAAGAATTGGTGAATGTTACGAAAAACTACATAAAGCAACTTTAGCAATTCAATATTATAAAAAAGCTGTACACGAGGATCCTCTGTTAGATAAAGGCTGGTTGGCAATTACCGAACTTAGCATAATAAATAAAAATTACTACAAAGCACTTTTTTATATAAATAAAGCTATTGAAATTGATGAAAAAAACAGTATCTATTGGAGAAAATATGCTGAAATCAATCTAAAGTTAAACTTTTTTGAAGAAGCGGTTAGAGCTTTTCAAAATTGTATTTTATTACAAGATTTTGATATTGCAATTTGGGTTGGTTTAAGCGACGTACTTTGTTATTTAGGCGATTATAAAGATGCCTTAATCAATTTGAAAAAAGCATCAAAGGTTTTTAAAGATTTTGCAGAATTGGAATATAGGCTTAGTGGTATTTATTTTAAAACCAACAATTTTTCAAAAGGAAAAAAACATTTAATAACAGCCTTAACTATAGATTTTGAATACCATAATGAGATTAAAGATTTATTTCCAGAGGTTTATAAAAAGCAGCAGATTTTAGATATAATAAACGATTTCAAAAATACTTCATTTTAAAATATTACATTTGTCTTTTAAGAAAAAAGACAGATGCAACAAAGAAATTTATTTCATTATTTAGTTATTACACTTAAAGGAATGGCTATGGGAGCTGCCGATGTAGTTCCGGGAGTTTCAGGAGGAACAATAGCATTTATTTCTGGTATATATGAAGAGTTATTAACTTCTATTAGTTCCATAAAATTTTCTTCCATAAAATTATTGAAGGAGAAAGGGTTAAAAGCTTTTTGGGAAACTATTAATGGTAATTTTTTAGTAGCACTTGTAATCGGAATTTTTATAAGCATTCTCTCTTTAGCTAAATTAATTTCTTGGTTATTAGAAAACGAACCAATACTTGTATGGTCTTTCTTTTTTGGATTGGTTTTAGCAAGTATTTTATTTATTGGAAAACAAATCACTAAATGGACTATTTTATCGGTGTTA
>NZ_JBFLKT010000206.1:0-3618 GCF_040883305.1 Lutibacter sp. | reverse complement strand
TTTCCTATTGGATTGAATGGCAAAAAGAAGTTGAGTAAATTTTTTAAAGATGAAAAGATGTCATTAATAGAAAAAGAAAATACTTGGGTTTTATATACGGCAAACAATTTAATAATTTGGGTAATTGGCAAGCGGTTAGATGAACGTTTTAAAGTAACAAAAACAACTTCTAAATTGTTAAAAGTGAAATTTTAATTGTTTTCGAACTAGAAATAGAGTACTTTAATGGTCAAATATTTTTATATATTAATCATATGTTTTCATCAAAATTGTTTTTTCTTTTTGTATTTTTCATCTCTTATAATATTTGTTTTTCGCAAGAAAAAAGTATTGAAGTAGAAAATCCAATGTTGCCAAATAGCATTTACTCTAAAAATATTTTATCCGATAAAAACAGTACATTTTTAATTCACAATAAGCTAAAATTAAAGAACTATAAGTTTGTTTTTCTAGATGTTGATATAATTAATGATGGTTATTTTACAATTCCACTTAAAAACATTGCGAAACCAAGTAGTTTTGTTTTTGAAACCTTTAAAGACATACAAAACAAACGCAATTTAGAACTAAGTTTTTTTGATGTTTCTAAGCTTTATCTTCCGTACTATCCAAGAAAATAAAAGCATTCACAAAAAAAACGATTTCGTTAAATAAATACTCCAAAAACAGTAATTTTAACTTAGCTTTTGTAATTTTCGCCCATATAACTAAAAAACATGCATAAACAACCAAAATTAACAAGGTTTCAAGAAAACGTATTGTCTAAATACCAAATATATAATAGTATTTTTATGACACTTCCATTTGATACAATTACAAAAACAGGGGTGCTTTTACCATTGTTTCATGAAATATGTAAGAATGGTTTTTCAAGTAAATTAAGTCCAACTGAAATTGTAGAGAATTTCTTTAAAACCTATCAGCAAAATCCTTCAGAAGAAGAAAAAATAAACCTACTTTTTAGATTTATTCAATATATAGAGCGTCAGGTGGTTTTATTTGATGCGATTGAAGATGCTGCTTTTCCGATTGTAAATAATATGGATGGTGTTGGAACTATGCGAAATACTAAAGAAACAGCTGTTCAAGAAAATAAAAAAGAAGCATTACAAAAGTATTTAGAAGAGTTTAAAGTTCGAATTGTTTTAACTGCACATCCTACTCAGTTTTATCCAGGTCCCGTTTTAGGAATTATCACCGATTTGGCAGAAGCAATTGAGAAAGACGATCTGCTTTTAATAAATAAATTATTGGCTCAATTAGGTAAAACTCCATTTTTTAAACACGAAAAACCGTCACCTTATGATGAAGCTGTAAGTTTAATTTGGTATTTAGAAAATGTATTTTACCACTCAATATCAGACACTTATAGTTATATTCAAAATAATATTTTTGACGGAAAAAAAATACCCAACCAAATTATTGATTTAGGTTTTTGGCCTGGTGGAGATCGTGATGGGAATCCGTTTGTTACTACAGAAATTACTTTAAATGTTGCCAAAAGATTAAAGCAAACTATTTTAAAAAATTACTATAGAGATATTCGAATTTTAAAGAAGCGATTAACATTTAATGGTGTTGAAGATTATATTACCGAATTAGAAGTTCTATTATTTGATAATAGTGTTAATCCGGACTTAAATACAATGTTGTCTTTAACTGATTTTATTGCGAGATTAGAAGAAATTAGGTCAATAATAATTGAAAAACATCAATCTTTATATGAAGATGAGATTAATGATTTTATCAACAAAGTGCATTTATTTGGCTATCATTTTGCTACGTTAGATATTCGACAAGACAGCCGCGTGCATCACAATGTTTTTTCAGAAATAGTAACCGCTTTACAAGAACATGGGAATACTGAATTTCCTAAAAATTATTTAGAACTGTCAGAATCTAACCAGATAGAAATTCTATCAAAAGTTAAAGGCCCTATAGATATTGATATTTTTGATAACGAAATGGTTTCTAAAACATTAAGTTCTATTTTAGCTGTAAAGTCTATTCAAGAAAGTAATGGAGAGCGTGGTTCAAACAGATACATTATTAGCAATAATCAAAAGGCTTTAAATGTAATGGAAACTTTTGCAATGTTTAATTTATGTGGTTTTAATCATAATATTACTGCAGATATTATTCCGCTTTTTGAGACTATAACAGATTTAGAAAATGCAGAAGGTGTAATGAATAAGTTGTATGAAAATAAAGCATATATGAAGCATTTGATGCAAAGGGGACATAAACAAACCATTATGCTTGGTTTTTCTGATGGAACAAAAGATGGAGGTTATTTAATGGCAAACTGGGCTATTTTTAAAGCCAAAGAAAACTTAACCAAAATTTCAAGAGCATACGGAATTAAAGTGATATTTTTTGATGGTCGTGGTGGTCCTCCTGCACGTGGTGGAGGAAAAACACATCAATTTTATGCTTCTTTAGGTCCAACTATAGAAAATAAGGAAATTCAATTAACTGTGCAAGGGCAAACTATTAGTTCTAATTTTGGAACACAAGATGCTGCACAATACAATATTGAGCAATTATTAAGTGCTGGTATTGCCAATGAATTATTTAGCAATGCCAACAATGTTATGACTGAAGATAGTATTGAAATTATGGATGATTTGGCTATAATAAGTTACCAAGCATATTCAGATTTTAAAAATCATCCTAAATTTTTACCGTATCTAGAGCGTATGAGTACCTTAAAATATTATGCAAAAACAAATATTGGTAGTCGTCCTTCAAAACGATCTAGTAGTTCAGAATTAAATTTTGCAGATTTACGAGCCATTCCTTTTGTTGGTTCATGGAGTCAATTAAAGCAAAATGTTCCTGGTTTTTATGGAGTTGGAACCGCTTTAAAAAAGTATGAAGATAATGACGAATTTGATAAAGTAATTGATTTTTACAATAGTTCAGATTTCTTTAAAACATTGATAGGGAATAGTATGATGTCTCTTTCAAAATCGTTTTTTGGATTGACACAATACATGGAAAAAGATGAAGAGTTTGGCGATTTTTGGAAAATTATTTTTAAAGAATATGAAACAACACATCGTTTAATTTTAAAATTAACAGGCTATTCAAAGTTAATGGAAAGCAATAAAGTTGGTAAAGCATCAATTGATATTCGAGAGGATATTGTGCTGCCTTTAATTACGATACAACAATTTGCATTAATCAATATTCAGAAATTACAGAAAGATGAAAATGCAGATCCAGAATTGTTAAAAACATTTGAAAAAATGGTAACACGTTCTTTATTTGGGAATATTAACGCCAGTAGAAATTCGGCATAAAATTATGAATTCAAGACAAGTAAGTACTCAAGAGTACGCTCCGTTTTACAGTCAATATATTAAAGCATTAGGAGAAGTTGACCTTATTGAAGTTTTAGAGGCTTCATTAAAAGATTTAATAGCTAATCTAGAGGGTTTACAGGAAGAAAAGTTAATATACAGATATGTTGAAGGAAAATGGACCATTAAAGAATTAATGCAACATATTATAGATACTGAACGTGTGTTAAGTTATAGAGCATTGCGTTTTTCAAGAAATGATACAACTAATTTGCCCGGTTTTGATGAAGATTGGTATGTGGCTAATTCTAAT
>NZ_JBFLKT010000205.1:0-4097 GCF_040883305.1 Lutibacter sp. | reverse complement strand
TTAATGCTAATTGTGCCAACGTTATTAATTGCCAAAATAGATCCAGTTAAATCAATTAAGTTTGAATAAGAATTAATTTTAGTGTTCTTAATAAGCATAAAAAAACCCCATTTTTTGGGGTCTTTTTATTAATTATTTCATATTTAATGATGTATTAATCTTCAACAATAACCCATTCACCTTTTTGAATTAATGGAATGGCTTGTTTGTATTTTACCGATTTATTTTCACCACTCATTACATTCTTAATTGTCACTTTTTCGTTTCTACCTATTTTACGTTCTGTACGAACAATAGTTTCAACTACTTGTTGCTGTTGTGTTTGATTGGTTTGAGTGCCTTCAGTTGGATTTTGATAATCTTCTTTACTTAACTGAACTTTTTCTCTTTTTTGTTCTCTTGCCTGTGAAACTTGATTTGCATCCTGAGAAGGTAATTCCCCTTTAAATAAGAAGGAAAGCACTTCTCTATTTACTTTATCAAGCATTTCATTAAACAATTCAAAAGATTCAAATTTGTAAATTAATAAAGGATCTTTTTGCTCGTAAGTAGCATTCTGAACCGATTGTTTTAATTCATCCATTTGGCGTAAATGATCTTTCCAAGTATCATCAATTATTGCTAAAGTAATGTTCTTTTCAAAATCAGTAACCAAACCTTTTCCTTCACTTTCATACGCTTCTTTTAAGTTGGTTACAACTTTTAATTCTTTGGTTCCATCGGTAAAAGGAACAACAATTCGCTCGTATTTATCCCCTTGGTTTTCATAAACATCTTTAATTACAGGATATGCAGCTTTAGCACTTCTTTCTAATTTTTCTTTATAATGTTTGTAAACAACATCAAAAAGTTGGTCTGTAAGTTCTTGTTCCGTAAGATTTTTAAATTCTTCTTCAGTAAAAGGTGAAGATGTAGATGAAAAACGAATTAATTCGAATTCAAAATTTTGATAATCGTTTGCAAGTTTACTTTCTCTAACCAAAGCACTACACGTATCGTACACCATATTTACAATGTCTACTTGTAAACGCTCTCCGTATAACGCGTGACGACGACGTTTGTATACAACTTCACGTTGCGAGTTCATAACATCATCATATTCTAGTAATCTTTTACGAACCCCAAAATTATTTTCTTCAACTTTGCGTTGCGCTCTTTCAATTGATTTGGTAATCATAGAATGTTGAATTACTTCACCTTCTTGAAGTCCCATTCTATCCATCATTTTTGCAATTCGTTCCGATCCGAACAAACGCATTAAGTTATCTTCTAAAGAAACATAGAATTGAGAGGAACCTGGATCTCCTTGACGACCGGCACGTCCACGTAACTGACGGTCAACACGTCTAGAATCATGACGTTCCGTACCTATAATTGCTAAACCACCAGCGGCTTTTACGGCATCAGATAATTTAATATCCGTTCCACGTCCTGCCATATTTGTTGCAATTGTTACAATACCTGGGTTACCAGCTTCTGCAACAATATCGGCTTCTTTTTTATGTAATTTTGCATTTAATACATTGTGATTAATTTTTCTGATAGAAAGCATTCTTCCTAATAATTCAGAAATCTCAACTGAAGTAGTACCTACTAAAACAGGTTGTCCATTATTAACTAATTTTTCAATTTCATTAATAACAGCGTTGTATTTTTCTCTTTTAGTTTTAAAAATTAAATCTTCTCTATCATCTCTAATTAAAGGTACATTTGTTGGAATTTCAACAACATCTAATTTGTAGATATCCCAGAATTCTCCAGCTTCTGTAATTGCAGTACCTGTCATACCACTTAATTTGCGGTACATTCTAAAATAATTTTGAAGTGTTACGGTAGCATATGTCTGCGTTGCAGCTTCAATTTTTACATTTTCTTTGGCTTCAATTGCTTGGTGCAACCCGTCTGAATAGCGACGACCATCCATAATACGACCAGTTTGCTCATCAACAATTTTAATTTTATCCTCCATTATTACATATTCAACATCTTTTTCAAAAAGTGTATATGCTTTTAATAGCTGATTCATTGTATGAATTCGCTCACTTTTAATACTAAAATCTCGGTATAATTCTTCTTTTTTAGAAGTAGCTTCTTCAGGAGAAATGTTGCTACTTTCTATAGCACCAATTTCCGTACTTAAATCTGGTAAAATAAAGAAATTATCATCACCATCATCACCAGATAAAAAAGTAATTCCTTTATCCGTTAACTCTATCGAATTATTTTTTTCATCAATTACAAAATACAACTCCTCGTCAATTTTAGGCATTTCGCGGTTGTTATCTTGCATGTAGAAGTTTTCAGTTTTTTGCAATAACTGTTTTATTCCTTCTTGACTTAAAAATTTAATTAAAGCTTTACTTTTTGGCAATCCTCTAAATACACGGAGCAATAAAAAACCACCCTCTTTTGTATCACCTTCTTTTATTAATTTTTTTACGTCAGCTAAAACTCCTGTTAAGTAGTTACGCTGAATAGAAACTATTTTATCTACACTTGGTTTTAACTCGTTAAATTCGTGTCTGTCGGCATTTGCAGTTGCACCTGAAATAATTAATGGTGTACGTGCATCATCTACCAAAACAGAATCCACCTCATCTACAATTGCATAATTATGCGGACGTTGCACTAAATCGTTAGGTGAGTGCGCCATATTATCACGCAAATAATCGAAACCAAATTCGTTATTTGTACCATATGTAATATCAGAATTATAAGCTTTTCTTCTTGCATCGGAATTTGGTTGATGATGATCAACACAATCAACACTTAAACCGTGAAATTCAAAAATTGGTCCCATCCAAGCAGCATCACGTTTTGCTAAATAATCGTTTACAGTTACAACGTGTACACCTTTTCCAGATAAAGCATTTAAATACACAGGAAGTGTAGATACCAAGGTTTTACCTTCACCCGTCATCATCTCTGCAATTTTACCTTGATGCAAAACGGCTCCACCAATAAGTTGCACATCGTAATGCACCATATCCCAAGTTACTAATTTACCTTGTGCATCCCAAGTATTTGCCCAAAACGCTTGTTCGTTTTCGAGTGTTATATTATTTCTGGTAGCTGAAAGTTCTCTATCAAAAGGTGTTGCGGTAACGGTAATAGTTTCATTTTCTTTAAAGCGTTTTGCAGTTTCTTTAACAACAGCAAATGCTTCAGGCATAATTTCTGTTAAAATTTTATCTAAAGCCTCATAAGAAGTATCTTCTAATTGATCAATTTCAGCATATATTTCTTCTTTTCTATCAACATTTGCCTCGTGCGCTTCTTCTTGGAGTTCACTTATTTTAGAAGTAAACTCATTTGTTGCTTTTGCAATTATTTCTTTAAAATAGCCTGTTTTTGCTCTTAATTGGTCATTTGTTAAATTAGACATTTCATTTTCAAACGCTGCAACTTTTTTTACAATAGGTTGTAATACCTTTAAATCGCTTTTTTTCTTATCTCCAACAAATACTTTTAATACTGAATTTAAAATACTCATGTTTTGTGTATGAATTTATTTTAGTAACCTTTAAAAAAGGTCTTTTTTTCTATTATTGTTTCGTAAGCGAATTTAAAATATTTAAATTTTAAAAAGCTTAAAATTATGTTTAAATTATAGTTTAAAACCAAAAAAAAGCCTCAACCGAGACTTTTTTTTGAATTTTAATATTTTAATATTCATCTTCATTCCAGAGATAATCATCTTCGGAAGGATAATCCGGCCAAATTTCAAGAATGGATTCAAAATTTTCATCTGCGTCTTCAATTTCTTGAAGGTTTTCAACAACTTCTAATGGAGCTCCTGTTCTTATTGCATAATCAATCAACTCATCTTTTGTTGCAGGCCATGGTGCATCTGATAAATATGATGCTAATTCTAGTGTCCAATACATAACTTTTTTTGTATTAAATATTTTTGCAAAAATAATTTTTTTACTTAAAGATACAAGCTATTTCTTACTTTTTTTCAATAATAAAAAGAACTTGTTATAATTTCTCAGGAATCCAAGGGATTTCTTGAGCGTTATTATCAATAGTCAATTTTCGTGCCAGTACAAAAAGATAGTCAGAAAGTCTATTTAAATACACTATTATTAGTTCAT
>NZ_JBFLKT010000204.1:0-2807 GCF_040883305.1 Lutibacter sp. | reverse complement strand
ATTCTGAATCAAGTTCAGAATGACGTATGTTTTCTTCAAACACACTAATACCTAAAATTAAACCTCTATTCCTTTCATCATTTTATTCCAATATAAATAAGGAAGCCCATATTTTTTCAGTATCCATAAACGCCAATGTTCTTTAGAAGAATCTCCAATCATTAATGGAAACTGTTTTAATTTTGGATCTGGCTCAAAGTTTTGGTTGTAGTCAAATTCAGCCAATACCATTTTTCCATAACCCGTAACTAACGGACAAGAAGTATATCCTTTATATGCTTTAGTTGATAACTTATTAGTTTCAATTAATTTCAAAATATTTTCAACAACTACTGGTGCTTGTTTTCTAATAGCAGCACCCGTTTTAGAAGTTGGTAAATTAGAAACATCTCCTAAACTAAAAATATTTATAAATTTTGCATGTTGCATTGTTCCTTTATCAACATCAACCCAACCAGTTTCTGATGCCAATGGTGAGTTTGTAATAAAATCAGGGGCACATTGTGGTGGCGCTAAATGCATCATATCAAAATGGATACCATATAAGTCGCCTTCTCTTGTTACTTTTACATCTTTATAATTATGTTGAATTTCTCTATCTAAAGAGGCTTCATCACCATCAGCTATTGTTACGCACCCTCCTCCAGTTAAATCTTTAACTATTTCATACCAAGCAATTTTTTTATTTCCATCTACTTTTACCAGCTTATGGAAAAATCGAACATTAATATCTTTTTTATCAACAACACTCATTAAAGTATCTGCAATAATTTTCACGCCAAAAATAGAACCACTTGGTAAAGCAAATACAATATCTGTATTTTCTCTAACTCCTGTTTTTCTAAAATGCTCATCTGCCAAATACATAATTTTTTGAGGAGCCCCTCCACATTTTATTGGAGTTGCTGGTTGCGTAAATAATGCTGTACCACCTTTAAAATCTTTAAGTATTTCCCATGTGTAATTTGGGTCTGTATAATTACTGCAAACTACGCCTTTATCCATTGCTTCTTGCAAACCTTCAATCATGTCAGGTGCAATTTTTAAACCTGGAGCAACTACCAAATAGTCGTAAGTAAATTCATTCCCTTTTTTAGTTATTACTTTATTGTTTTCTGGTTCAAATTTATCGGCATATTCTTTAATCCATTCAACACCTTTTGGAATTAAAGATGCCATTGGTCTAGAAGTTTTATCAAAATTATAGGTATTCGCCCCAACTAAAGTCCAAGCGGGTTGGTAAAAATGAGTTTCTGAAGGTTCTATAATTGCTATTTGTAAAGAGTTGTTTTTTCTTTTTAGCATTGAAGAAACCATGATTCCAGCAGTTCCCGCACCAATAACTAGCACTTGAAAATGTTTTGACATTCGAATAGTTTTTTTAGATTAATACTTTTTCAACTTAGAAAATTATGTAAAAAAAAACTATTCTATGTGATAAAAATCACTTAAAAGAGTTTTAAATAGGGTTTTAATTAATTTTAAAAGGGCTTATTTTTTAATCTAAATTAATTAGCTCAATATCACTTTCTTTTACTTTTTTGTTAAGTTGTTTTACATCTTTATTAAAAATAACATAGATTTTACCTAACTCATCATCAATTAGCTTTGTAATTTCATTTTTAAATTCAACCGACTGGTCTGTTGGTTTAAAATCTCCAATAGAACTTAATGAATTTAAATGCGCTAATTTATTATTCAATTTAATTGGAAAGTTTAACGGATCTTGATTACTCTTACTTTTTGTTTGGTACAACTCGTTCTCGTGCTTGGTTAAACCTTTCACTATTTTATCTGCTAATTCAATAATTTCTTTATTCTTTTCTTTATCTGAAATTGAACTTTTTAATTGATTTATTTGCGTTTTAATCTTTGTAATATTTTTTAATGTTTTATGAATTTCAGTTAACTTTTCCTGAATTTCAATTATAAAATTAAATTGTGATGTTAAATCTTCTTCAGAAGCTGAACTTCTTGGATCTTGTAATAGATTAAAAGTTTGTTCAGAAACGTTCATTCCATTTTTAGTTAGTTTAACTGTATATTCTCCAGGTAATGCTTTCGGACCATTTAAAGATGCCCACCATAAAATCATCCCTTTTACTTTTTCAGCATCAGGATATTGCATATTCCAATTAAAACTATTTGCTCCCTTTTTAGCTTTTAGACTTTCTTCATCTTGACTTTTATCCGGTTTTGTGGAATAGGTTTTAATATGTTTGCCGTTTTTCTCAAAAAAGGACAAACTTAAAGTATCTTCTTTTTGAAGATTTTTAACAAAATAATTTACAATTACGCCACCAGGATGATTTTGCCCAGCAGTTTTAGATTTTCTGCTACTTCCTCCCATTCTGTAACTATCCATCGGTTGGTACAAAAAGGCTTCTTTTGAAATAAGGTTGTCATTTAATTGGTGAAGTGGTGTTAAATCATCAATAATCCAAAAGCTTCGCCCTTGTGTTGCAGCTATTAAATTGTTGTTTTTTATAGTTAAATCTGTAATAGGAACAATTGGTAAATTTAATTGAAAAGGTTTCCAGTTAACGCCATCATCAAAACTAACATACACTCCATTTTCAGTTCCTGCATATAACAATCCTTTTCTATTTGGATCGCTTCGTAAAGCTCTTGTAAAATGTTCTTGAGCAATTCCGTTGGTAATTAATTTCCAATTTTCACCATAATCTTCTGTTTTGTAGATGTATGGTGTATAATCTCCTAACTTGTACCTTGTCCCAACAATATAAGCACCTCCAGCTGTAAACGGATCTACTTCAATACAGTTAATCATCATCCATTCAGGTATT
>NZ_JBFLKT010000016.1:0-3645 GCF_040883305.1 Lutibacter sp. | reverse complement strand
GTATTAGCAATTATTTTTATTTGCTGTTAGCAATAGTATTTTCTTTTTCCCATTTTTTGATAACCACAAACCATATAGCAACTGAAACTCCTAAAATCATCAATTTTTCGGCTCTGTCAATTCCGTTTTCGTCCTTAAAAACCATTTTGTAGTTTAAACTATCAAATTCCTTTATAGCAGCACAATAATTATTTTTCTTGGAGTTTGTTAAATAATATTTTTTTTCGTTTCATCTTTTTCTCTGAACGTATGATCTTTAATTTTAATAGAATCCTTATAAAATGTTACTTCATATTCTAATAAGTAATCAAATTCATACTTTTTCTACGAAAAGCAGTATGTTGCTAATAAAATAAATGTTATTAAAATTGGTTTCATCTAAAGTTTTGCAGAGGCTAGCACGAGATTTGTAAGACTGAAAATTCGGAATTTTCTAGTTATTTAAATTAAGTTGCTTAAAAATATAATAACTTCATTATTGAACCCAAAGCAACTCTGTAGAAGTATATCAACTAATGTTAATGACTAATTATCATCATTTTTATTATGAGTTTTAAGCCATTCTTCACATTTTTTATCTCTAAAGAAATCCATCCAAATGTCATACAAAATTTCATCTTTTTCTACAGAAATTGAATGACTAGAGCCTAATGGTATATGAAGCTCAGAGAATTGTGAAAAATCTACTTTAGCATCGTCTGCATATTCAACACAATCATTGTCTGATAAGCCTAAAAATAATTGTTCTAACATAAGGTGTTCATGTGCACCAACTTTATCCTGGCCTTTTATTTGAATCGTTCCCATTGCTATTCTAGGAATATATTTATTAGGAAGTATGGTACGGCTAATGGAAATTCCTGGCTATACAAGGTTATTGTTAGCAATAAAAGAGATAGAATAATTACTATATATTTTTTTTATTTTAATTAAATAGGGTTTGTATAAGTTCAAATTTTAAAAAAAATATATAAGATGTTGTACAATGCGTTTTTTCATTGTATAATATAATCCTAAAACCATTTATCAAGTCAAATAAAAAATCCATTTGTGTATCTTTTTGATTCAGATAGTCCTTTTATGCTTGAGTTATTTTATAGTCGGGAATAATTTCTCTATTATATATTTGGATTTCTTCTTTTGGCACATACTGTTCAAAATTTACTACCTAAAAACTAATTCAAGTTTGCTTGTTTTTAGAAAAATTTCACCTACTTAAACCTTAAAAATCTGATTTTTTTTATTAAATAGGAATATTCATTCCATAATTACCCTAAATCAAAGGCATATGAAATTAAACCAAAAAGAAAGAGTAAAACAAATCCAATATTTAAAATTATTCCTGTGTTTTTCTTAACAGTTGGCAGTTCTTTAATTCCTTTAATTGAACGGGGTAATTCAAGAATCGAAACAATTCCAAAAAACAAGCACAATATTACGAATACAATTGTATCAAAATCGATTAGTAAACGATAGAAATATTTCATAAAAACCATTAAAATCATAAGAAATAGAGAAGATATTAATCCGAGATTGAACCCAATGTGCGAAAATCTGTTTATGCTATTCATAATCGGATTTTAATTTCACCTGCAATTTTAGCCAGTTTTTCAATTATTTTTTATTCCAATAATCAATACATTTTTCTTGTTCTGCAATTCTTAAAACAGAAAAGCCCAATTCAATTGCTTTACTAAAGTCTTCACATCCTTGTTCTTTTTCGCCCAATTCATATTGAGCTAATCCACGAAGAAAATAAGCATTTTTATTGTTTGACTCTATAGATATTGCCTTATTACAGTCAGAAACAACCCCAATTAAATCATTTGGAAATCTTGTTCCTGCTCTATTTAAATAAACTCTAGCATTTAATGAATCTGCCAATAAATAGGTGTCAAAATCTTCTCTTGCTTTATCAATCATACCAGTAACCATAAATATTCTTGCTCTATTAAGGTGTAATTCTGGATAAGTCGATTTGATTATTTCGTCATCAAGTTGTTTGATTAAATCTTTGAAGTTGGGTTTCGTCCAAAAACCCATTGTTGTTTTTATTCGTCCACCACATTCATCGTCAATAAGATCAAATGATAAATAATATTCAGTCAGATACATTTTATATTGGCCAGTAACTCTGCACATTTTCCCATCTTTATCAATAAACTTGATAGTATCACCAGATAATTCATATTCTGTAACAACGTCAATTATTTGATCGTTATCAAAATCAGCCTCTATCAATCCGTTTTCTTTAAAATCAAAGCCAATTGGTCCAGTTTGTCCAATTCTAACCCATTTACCCAAAATAGTATTATTAGGTTCTGCAAATGCCTTTTTGTCTTGATTTTTATTAAAGTTACAAGAGTAAAAAGTTGCAATCATTAAAATCAAATAAATCGGTACTCTTTTCATACTATATCATTTTTAGTTTGACTTTGTTGTTTCGTTAAATAGACTATAAAGGGTTTGTATAACCAAAGTTGTGTTTTGGTTATCGCAATTTTTCGTTTATAAATTTAATAATTTAAAGGTTCAGAACTATTCTATTTTACTAAATGCAACAATTTTGGTTATACGGTGTTGTATGTAGGCTTTATTTTTTAATTAATTTGTTAATTCCAAAACAAGAATATTCTTTGTTTGGAAAAGAAACATCAAAGATTGTTTCAATTTCTGACTCTGAATTTTTTTTAATTGTCCAACGAGCTTTTCCTCCTGGAACAAAATTTTCTATGATTTCAGTTTCAAAAACCAAAATTGAATCATTTGAGATTGAATCATTCAAAATATATTGATTTATATATCCCTCGTTGTTAAATTGTCTGAAAATTATTAATTTTCTACTATTGTCGAAACTTATAAAACCTTTGTCAATATGATGTTCACCTTCAGGATTTTTTTCCGTAGGTTCAAATCTTGATTCGTTTTTGACTTCAATGTATTTTCCATTCATTATTAACTGAAAACTGGACTCAATTTTTAATTTATCATTACCAAATCCACTTCCAGTACCATTCCATTCTCCAAGAATGAAATTCACTTTCTCAAATGAGTTTGTTTGTCCAAAAGAAACTCCCGATATCATAATGAAGGCTATTAAAGCTATTATTTTTTTCATTTTTTTTCTATATGGTTTTTTATTAATCTATTTTTCAATTTTCCGCTTACATACAACTCCTTTATATGTTCAAACTATATACATTTATCTCCATAAATTATCCAGATAAGGTGCGTAAAAAGTTTTCTTATTATTGTTAAAATCCAAAGCATTAGGAGTAAAAGCAATCAAATTTATAAAATATGAAATAGAAATAGTATGATAGTTATCATGTTTCAATACTTTTATTAATGAGATAATTATCTATAACTAAAGATTAAATAACCTAGGTAAAAACATGGATATTTCTGGAATAAAACTGATTAACATTAATACAATAACCATTATTGCTAAAAATGGTAACAAGGGCCTTATAACTTGTGTAACTAAAACTTTTGCGACTTCACTACTTATAAAGAGTAGTGTTCCAACCGGCGGTGTACAAATTCCGATACATAAATTCAACACAATAACAATTCCAAAATGAACTGGATCCATTCCTAATGTAGTTACAACTGGAAGAAAAATAGGTGTAAATATTAAAACTG
>NZ_JBFLKT010000203.1:0-4417 GCF_040883305.1 Lutibacter sp. | reverse complement strand
TTGATGAAATTATGAGCACATAATCTCTTTTTGAAAATCTGAAAAAAGTTTGAAAAATAAAGCCTAAAATTAATATTATTAATACTACAATTATTTGAGCAATTTCTACTCCCAACGCAAATTCTAATAAAGGTATAAACTTACTTTCTGAAGTTCCAATTAACATTTTAAAATATCCCGAAAAACCTAAACCATGAATTAAACCAAAAAAGAGTGCAAAAACCAAATTGGTGCTTGTTTTTAGCTGTTTTGTAGTATTTTTAACATATAAAATATTGACTACAGCGGTAATAATAATAGTTACAGGAATTAGAAATTCTATCCATTTTGTATCTACGGATACAACTTTATAGGTTGCTAAAATTAGTGATAATGTGTGCCCAATTGTAAAAAGTGTAATTAACCAAATTACTTTTTTCCAGTTTTTAAAATCATATACAACAACCAATGCTACTAAAAACAAAATATGGTCATAAGCATTCCAATCTAAAACGTGAAACAAGCCTTCTTTAAGAAAAAATATAAGCGAATCCATTTAAAAAAATTTATGGATTCAAATATAGAAAAAATTGATTCTATAATACCAATTTAAATATATAATGTCTTATATAAATCGTTTCCTTTTTACTTGCTTTTTTCTAAAAATTAATACTATTACTAGGCTATTTTAATAATTTTAAACTTTAACCAATCAAAAAAAATCTATTTATTTAGACTATATTACAAATTCAATTTGGTATAAATTATGAGTTAAACCAATTATTTACAATCTTATTTTCAATAGGTGTTGCCGTTTTATGAACAAATTCATTTTTACCTGCATTGTATTCATAATCTTCACCCCATACTTTGTAATTCTCTGCTACTTGTTTTATGCTTTCACATACAAACAAAACTTCTTTATTTGTAATTGTTGGATGAATGGACATACGAATCCATCCTGGGCGTTCTACCATACAACCATCTAAAATTTTCTTTTCAATCCCTTTTGAAGTGCTTTGATCTACGTGTAATAAAAAGTGACCATAAGTTCCCGCACAAGAGCATCCACCTCGAGTTTGAACTCCAAAACGATCGTTTAACAACTTTACAATTAAATTAAAATGCGCATTTTCTATAAAAAAAGAAAAAATACCTAATCTATCTTGATGTTGTGGTGCTAAAATTTTAAGGTTTGGTATTTTAGATAGCTTTTCAAAAACTATTTCATTAATTTCATGTTCTCTTGCCAAAATTTTATCAATTCCCATTTGTTCTTTTAACTGAATGGAAAGTGCAATTTTTATAGTTTGTAAAAATCCAGGTGTACCACCATCTTCGCGCGTTTCAATATCATCTACATAATCGTGATCTCCCCAAGGATTTGTGTAATTTACAGTTCCTCCTCCAGGATTGTCTGGTATTAAATTTTTGTATAATTTTTTATTAAATATAAGCACTCCTGAAGTTCCAGGGCCTCCCAAAAATTTGTGTGGTGAAAAGAAAATTGCATCTAAATACATTTCTTCGTCTTCCGGATGCATATCAATTGCTACATAAGGCGCTGAACACGCAAAATCTACAAAACATAAACCTCCGTTTTGGTGTATTATTTTTGCTATTTTATGATAATCTGTTCGAATACCTGTAACATTTGAACAAGCTGTAATTGAAGCAATTTTTATGGGTCTTTCTTTATACTGTTCTAATATTTTTTCGAAACTATCAAAACAAATTAAACCAGACTCCTGACAAGGTATTATTTCAACATCTGCAATAGTTTCTAGCCAAGATGTTTGGTTAGAGTGATGTTCCATATGTGTAATAAAAACAATCGGTTTTAACAGGTCTGGTACATTTGTATATTCCCTTAAATTTTCTGAAATTTTTAATCCTAAAATTCGTTGAAATTTATTTACAACCCCTGTCATTCCCGTACCATCAGTTATTAAAACATCATCTGCATTTGCGTTTACGTGGTTTTTAATAATGTTTCTGGCTTTATGATAAGCCATAGTCATTGCTGATCCTGTTATGGAAGTTTCGGTATGTGTATTGGCAACAAAAGGTCCAAATTGATTCAATAGTTTTTCTTCAATGGGTCTATACAATCTTCCACTTGCTGTCCAATCTGTATAAATAATTTCTTTTTCTCCGTAAGGCGATTCAAAAGATTGATTTATTCCTACAATATTTTTTCTAAACTGTTGAAAATAAACTTCTAGTTCTGAAGGTTTTTCAACCCCTTCAATAGTGTTTATTTCTGGTTTTTCTTTAGAAAATATGTTCGATAAAAAACTCATTTTTTTATAAATTAGGTTTAATAATTTGTATCTCCGTAAAGAGCCATAACTTTATAAAATTCCTCATTCTGAATTTGATTCAGAATCACATAACACTAACACTTCGACTCCGCTCAGTGACCAATTGAAGGTGACGTACTATGAATATGACTGAACATGGATATACAATTAAATAAAAATCTATCTCATTTTTATTATATATTTAATTCATCAAAAAGTGCTATTAAATCTTTTGATGATGGTCTAGGGGCATCTGGAGTTACAATATTACCATCAGGATCAATTAAAAGAAATCTAGGAATTCCTTTAATCTGATATTCTTTTACAAAATCTGAATTCCAATCATTGTCTGCAAATAATTGAACACCTCCTAATTCTTTTTCAGCAACCATGGTTTTCCAAGCTTCGTGATCTTTAGCTTTATCTATAGAGATACTTACAAATTCAATGTTTTTCCCGTGGTATGATTTTTCAACTTCTTTTAAAAATGGAATTTCTCTTTTACAAGGTCCACACCATGTTGCCCAAACATCTACATAAACATATTTACCTTTTAAATCGTTTAATGAAGTTGTTCCTCCTTTGAAGTTTTCATATCCTTCAAACTTTGGAGATGGCTTTCCTTTAGCCAAAACTGTTAACATATATTGTTTTTCCGAGTAAGAATCTGACAAATAACCAGTTAATCCACTAATTTGTTTTTTTTGAGTAGCAACAAAAGCAGTATCTACAATTTTTGCATCAGCTAATAAATTTTGAAATTTAGAATCTATATCTTTAACTTTTTCATCAAATTTCGGCTTTTCTAATTCAAACATAGATTCATCCTCTAATACTGATTCTTGCAACAAGGCAACTGCAGCTAAATAGTTATTTTCCTCTGCACCATTACCTGTATAGTTTAATGTTTCATCAAATTCGTTACTATTTGCTGAAAGGTTTAAATCGAACCCGTTTTTTAAATAAACTCTAGTTTGTTCTGTACCGTCAAATAAAACGTATGTTCCAGGAACTACCTTTAAGGTGTCAGAAAATGTTCCATCTTCATTTACTTTTATTGTTTTTAATATTTGTCTTTGTGCAACAATTAAAGAATCTGAATTTGGATTGGTAATTGTTCCAGATAATGTTACATAATCTTTTGGTGCTTCTGGTTTACATGATAACATCAATAAAACTGCACTTACTACTATTACTATTTTTTTCATTCTTCTATTTATTAAATTTTGAGATTCCTTCTTTTAACCAAGCGTAGTATTCATCTACATCTGGAGTATAACCTGCCGGTTCTATTAAATTTTCTTCATTATGGTTCATTAAAACATAAAATGGTTGTGCGTTTGCTTGGTATCTTATAGTTTGAAATTCACTCCATTTTTGCCCAATATATTTTAATTTTTTTCCTGGTCGTAATTTAGACTCAATTTCTTCTCCGTCTGGTAATTTTCTTTTATCATCAACGTATAAAGATATTAAAACAATATCATTCTTTAAAATTGGCAATATTTTATCTTTTGCCCATACATTTTGCTCCATTTTTCTACAGTTTACACAAGCGTGTCCTGTAAAATCTATCATTACTGGTTTGTTCACTTTTTTAGCATATGCCAGTCCTAATTCATAATCGTTAAAAGCAATAATATTATGCGGTGCCATTACGTGTGCGCCTTCTGGTAAATCTCCATGGTTACTTGCGGCAGTTCCTCCACCGAGTTTTGTAAATCCTACTCCATAAGGAGATTCGCTATAATGTTGTGCTGGTGGAAATGCACTAATTAAATTTAATGGCGCTCCCCACAATCCTGGAATCATATAAATTGTGAATGACAATACCACCAAACCTAAACTTAGTCTTCCAACCGAAATATGTGTTAATGGTGAATCGTGTGGTAATTGTATTTTTCCAAATAAATAAAATGCCAATGCACCAAATATAGCAATCCAAATTGCTAAAAAGACTTCACGTTCTAGCCAATGAAGTTGTAATACTAAATCTGCATTTGATAAGAATTTAAATGCTAATGCTAATTCTAAAAATCCTAAAACAACTTTTACTGTATTTAACCAGCCGCCAGATTTTGGTAATGAATTTAACCAACCAGGAAAAGCTGCAAACAATGCAAATGGAATTGCCA
>NZ_JBFLKT010000202.1:0-4254 GCF_040883305.1 Lutibacter sp. | reverse complement strand
TGTTTTATAGGAAAGGTTCGTTTACCGGAATTTTTACAGCAAAAGTTAGAACCAAAAGAAGGTGTAATAGTTCAAATCCCCGAAGATTCTCCATTATTCAACCGAAAAATTCAACCTTTTAATTCAAAAGAAGACGAACTCGCATTTTATGCTACAAAATATAAATATACAATTACCGATGGTAAAATTGTAGGAAAACATCAAGGAGCTCATTATTTTACAAAAGGTCAACGCAAAGGTTTGGCTGTTGGTGGTACAAAAGAACCGTTATTTGTTATTGATACAGATGTTGTAGAAAATGTGATTTATACAGGTGAAGGAAAAAATCATAAAGGTTTATACAGAAATGTATTGTTTGTTTCTAATGTAGAATTGCATTGGGTCCGAACAGATTTAGCTTTAAATAATGGAGAGCATTTAAAAGTTAAAGCAAGAATACGTTATAGACAAGCATTAGAAGAAGCTACTTTATACAAAGTTGAAACTGGACTTTATGTTGAGTTTAACAATAAACAATCTGCCATAACAGAAGGTCAGTTTGTAGCTTGGTATATAAATGATGAGCTTCTAGGTTCAGGGGTAATAGCTTAGTTAAATAATTTGTATTGCATTATTTTATCATTAAAATTTTGTATTTTTAATATGTAATAATTTATAAATTTTGAAAAATACTATTTTTACTTTTTTGTTTTTATTTTCAATTTCAAGTGTTTTTTCGCAGGTGGAAGATGCTTGGGTATATTTTAAAGACAAACCAAATGAAGCTTCGTTTTATGGTGCTCCGTTAACTATGTTAAGTCAACGATCTTTAGATAGGCGAGTACGTTATAATATTGCTTTAGACATTAAAGATGTTCCTATAGAATCAACCTATATTTCAGCTATTGAGAATGCGTCTGGAATTACTGTTTTAGCAAAATCTAAATGGTTAAACGCATTGCACATTCAAGGAACAAAAAATGATATAGATGCTTTGTTAAATTTAGAATTAGCAAATTTTTTAATTGTTGAGTCTATTGAGTTTGCCAATCGATCTTTAAATGGTTCTAAGCCAGTTATAAGTTCTAGGGAATTTCCCGAAATTAAAAAAAAGCACTTAGAAACTACTACAGATTTTACTTACGGAAATGCCGAAAATCAATTATTAATGTTAGGAGGCACAACCTTACACCAAAATAATTTTACAGGGGCTGGAATGCAAATAGCCGTGCTAGATGCTGGTTTTCCAAATGTAAATACAATGCTGGCATTTAAACGAATTAGAGAGAACGGACAAATTTTGGGTGGCTACGATTTTGTAGAAAGAAGTACTAATTTTTATGGAGGTAATTCACATGGAACTTCAGTTTTATCAACAATTGTAGGCTATTTAGAAGATGGAGTTAATGGAGCAACTAAAAGTTTTGTGGGTACAGCACCAGATGCTAATTTTTATTTATTTAGAACAGAAAACTCACCAGTTGAAGTTAAATTAGAAGAAAGTTTATGGGTAGAAGCTGCTGAAAAAGCGGATAGTTTGGGTGTTGATGTTATAAATACTTCCTTAGGATATTCAGTTTTTTTTGATAATCCAGATCATAATTATAATTACTCAGATATGGATGGGAAAACTACTTTTATATCTCGAGGCGCTGAAATTGCTTTTTCTCGTGGAATGATACTGGTCAACTCCGCAGGAAACGAAGGAAATGATAGTGCTTGGCCTTATATTAATGCCCCCGCAGATGCGCCATCAGTGTTAACAGTCGGTGCTGTAAATGCTTCAGGAAATATTGCAACGTTTAGCTCTTTTGGTCCAACTTCAGACAATAGAATTAAACCAGATGTTTGTGCTCAAGGGCAAGCTACTGCATTAATTAACACATCAGGAAGCGTTGTTACAGGAAATGGAACTTCCTTTTCATCGCCTGTTTTGGCAGGTGTTGTAGCTTGTTTATGGCAAGCTTTGCCAGATAAAACGAACGCAGAAATTACACAATTAATAAAAGAATCGGCACATTTATTTCCATCATCTACAAATCAAGAAGGTTATGGTATTCCAAACTTTAAATCAATTTTTGAAGCTAATTTTGTTGATGATAATGATATTGATGGAGATGGAATTGAAAATTCGGTTGATTTATGCCCAAATTCCCCAATTGGAACTGTTGTAGATGAAACAGGTTGTTTTTATATGCCTTCAAATAATTTTAATATTGAAGTGATTAGCGAAACCTGTATCGATAAAAATAATGGGAAAATTAATATTTCTGCCACCATACCTTATAATTATACTGCAAGTATTAATGGAACAAATTATTTGTTTACTAATGAAAATGCTTTATCTCTTACAAATTTAGCTGTTGGAGCGTATGAAATTTGTATTTCCATAGAAAATCAAGATTTTAATCAGTGTTATAATGTTAATGTTGCACAAGGCGAAACTGTTTCAGGAAAAGTTGAAGTTACTTCAAAATCAGCTTTAATAGCATTATATAAAGGAACACCTCCGTTTACAATTTATTTAAATGGAATAGAAAAAATAAAAACATTGAATAAGACTTTTGAATTACCTGTAAAGCGCGGTGATTTAATTGAAGTAAAAACAAGTGTAACTTGTGAAGGTGTATTATCAAAAGAAATTAATTTTGAAAACTTGGTAAGTCTTTATCCAAATCCAATTTCAAATGTTGTGAACTTTAATTTTCCAATTGATATAACGGGTATTAATGTTACTATTTACAATGTTTTAGGAAGTGTTATTTTTGAAAGTAAAATACTAGAATCAAATCCTAAAGCAGATATTTCTTCCATAGTAAAAGGATTGTACATTTTACAAGTTACATATAACAATGAGCTTTTGGCATTTAAAATTCTTAAAAATTAAATGAAGAATACGATTACAGAGTTATTTGATATAAAATATCCATTAATTCAAGCAGGAATGGTTTGGAATAGTGGTTGGAGATTGGCTTCTGCAGTTAGTAATGCAGGCGGTTTGGGTTTAATTGGAGCGGGTTCTATGTATCCGGCAGTTTTAAAAGAGCACATTCAAAAATGTAAAAAAGCCACAAATAAACCATTTGGAATAAATGTACCAATGTTATATCCTAATATTGAAGAAATTATGCATATAATCGTTGAAGAAGGTGTTGAAATAGTATTTACTTCAGCAGGAAATCCAAAAACATGGACTCCTTTTTTAAAAGAACACGGAATTACAGTAGTACACGTTGTAAGTAGTGTGAAATTCGCATTAAAATCTGAACAAGCTGGTGTTGATGCAGTTGTTGCAGAAGGGTTTGAAGCTGGTGGACATAATGGAAGAGAAGAGACTACAACCTTTACCTTAATTCCAATGGTTAAAGAAAAATTAACTATTCCTATTATTGCTGCTGGAGGAATTGCTTCTGGAAGAGGAATGTTGGCTGCAATGGTTTTAGGAGCAGATGGTGTTCAAATTGGCAGCAGATTTGTGGCAAGTAACGAATCTTCGGCACACATTAACTTTAAAAATGAAGTGGTAAAAACTCAAGACGGTGACACACAATTAACACTCAAAGAATTGGCACCAGTTAGATTGATAAAAAATAAGTTTTATACAGAACTTCAAGAATTATATCAACATAATCCAACAGTTGAACAGTTGAAAGATAAATTGGGTAGAGCAAGAGCTAAAAAAGGAATGTTTGAAGGCGATTTAGAAAATGGAGAATTAGAAATTGGTCAAATAGCGGGTTTAATACATGAAATAAAACCTGCAGATGCAATTGTTAGAGAAATTATTGACGAATTTAATTTAGTAAAAAATAGTTTCTGCTAAATAAAGGTTTTATAGTAAGTTTAAAATACTTATTACAGTATTAATCCTAAATAATATAGAAGTGTTGATGTTTTTTTAGTATAAGTAGTTGGTTATCAGTGGTTTAAATTAAATTAGTATAAAGTTAAACCTCGAAAATAAGCTGAAACTCAATAAACGAGGTTCAATTAAATATGTAAATTCTTTAGAAAACGTTAACCTATATATCAATTACAAAGTTATATTTTAATAAACCATTTACCATCTATTTTAACGAGTCTTGCATCTTCTTTTTCAGAGTCTCCATTTTTAAAATTCACAGTATAAATTACTTTTGCTCCGTTTACATCTTCATCTATGGTTTCTTTATCTATTACAATATTTTTTAGACCATCTTTCGATTCAAATTCTTCTTTAACCACCATACCAAATAGACCTTCCATTTTTTTAGCTTCTTCTTCAGAAAACTTTTT
>NZ_JBFLKT010000201.1:0-6277 GCF_040883305.1 Lutibacter sp. | reverse complement strand
TTTAAACGTATTTTTTAACAACAATTTGAATTTGGAGAACAACAACTAGATGAAGTATTGCCTACTTCTGAAAGATTAACTTTTGTTTTTTCCGGCGGAATACCACAATTATCTTTTGCTAAACAATCTGTTTGTTTTGTTGTTAGCAAAAAATTTGCCCCGTCGAAATCTAATCCATATTTCCCAATAGTTGTATCTTGGTACTCTACTTCAATTTCTAGGTTTCCAAGCTTTAATAGTTTATCTGATAATTCAATTATATGAATCAATTTTTCAGGATGTAAACGATGGTCGTAATCATTAGCTTCCCACAATTGAAAATTAGCCACAACTTCATTTCTTAATGTTCCACCACAGTCTATAAAATGCTTAGTAATTTTCCCCACTTCAGTTACGTGAAAATGATTTGGCACTAATTTACCATCTGGCAATTGAAATGCTATTGTTTTTAAATTACTTAAATGTTTCTTAATTTCTTGAATTGTCATTTCCTGTTTTTAATTTATTTAATCGTTAATAAACAGTTGGTCTATTAAACTTTTTTTAGTTACACGTATTCTGATTCATATTTCTATTGAAAAATTCATTAAATAAACTTTTAGCTTTTAACCAATTATCGTGGTTTATACAATATTTAATTTTTGGCGGACTTACTTCTCCTTGAATTAAACCTGCATCTTTTAACTCTTTTAAATGTTGTGAAATAGTTGATTGTGCCAACGGAATTACTTCTAATAAATCTCCAGTAAAACAGCAACTCTGATTTTCAAGATAGTTTAAAATTTTAATTCGTGTTGGATGTCCTAAAGCTTTGGCAAAACGTGCCAATTCTTCGGTTTCAACTGAATATTCTATTTTATTTGTAGTTCTTTTCATAAGTCTATCGCAAATGTACGATTAATATTTAATTAAATAAAAATCGTACATATAAATTTATTCAAAAAAAATTAATCGTGTTTTGGAAATGCTTTTTTATTAAATACAATTAATATACCAACTGCTGTAGAAATTGCAGTGTCGGCAACGTTAAATATGGCGTTAAAAAATGTAAAGGGTTTACCGCCCCAAATTGGCAACCATTCTGGTAAATCACCACTCCAAATTGGAAAATAGAGCATGTCAACTACTTTTCCATAAAATAATTCTCCATAAGGTTTTTCGGCAAATAGTGTAGCAACTCCATTTACGGGAGTGTCAAAAATTACTCCATAAAAAACAGAGTCTATAATATTACCCATTGCTCCTGCAAAAATAAGTGAAATGGCTACAATTAAAATATTGGGAGCATTTTTCTTAACCGAAGAATATAACCAATATCCAATACCTCCAATGGCAAAAAGTCTAAATATTGTTAAAAATAATTTTCCGGATTTTCCGCCAAATTCGGCTCCCCAAGCCATTCCATTATTTTCAATAAAATGAATTCGAAACCAATCAAATACAACTACTTCTTCTCCATATAAGAAATTAGTTTTAATATAAATTTTACTAATTTGATCTATTAATAAGATAATAACTATGATTGTAATTGCTTTTTTCAACTTTTTGAGCTTTTATTTAATGGCAAAAAAATGAAGCTTTCAAAATTAAGAAAGCTCCTTTTTTTTAAAAATTTTATTTCTTATTGTTGCATGTTTTTTGCTTCAATACTTAATGTTGCGTGCGGAACTAACTTTAAACGTTCTTTTCTAATTAGTTTACCAGTTACACGACAAACGCCATAGGTTTTGTTCTCTATTCGGATTAAAGCATTTTTTAAATCTCTAATAAATTTTTCTTGACGAATGGCTAACTGTACATTTGCTTCTTTAGACATTGTTTCAGAGCCTTCTTCAAAGGCTTTAAAAGTAGGTGAAGTATCATCTGTTCCGTTATTGCTATCATTTTTAAATGAACTTTTTAGCAAACCTAAATCTTCTTCTGCATATGCGATTTTTTTAAGAATAATTTCTTTAAATTCTGCTAAGTCTTTGTCGGAGTATCTATTTGTATTTTCATTCATAACTTACATTTTTTGAATTAATATTTTGGTATTTACATCGTCAAAAGCAATTTCCGTGCCTTTTTCTACTATTTCTTCAAACACCAACTCACCTGTTAGAGTTTCTGTTTTTATATAATCCTGATTTGCTTCAATTGAGCGCTCTAATATATCATTTTTTTGAATAATCAACTTAATTTTGTCAGTTACATCAAATCCAGATTCTTTTCTAAGGTTTTGAACTCTATTAATTAACTCACGAGCATTACCTTCTTTTCGTAATTCATCCGTAATTGTAACATCTAAAGCCACTGTTAAACCACCTTGGTTTGCTACTAACCATCCTTCAATATCTTGCGATATGATTTCAACTTCATCTATTGTTAAATTTACAGTTTTTTCGTTGATATTTAAAGTTATTTCACCTTGTTTTTCAATATTGGCAATATCTTCTTGTGTTAAATTTTGAATTGCCTGACCAACAAACCTCATATCTTTCCCAAATTTAGGCCCAAGTAGCTTAAAATTAGGTTTTATTGTTTTTACCAATATTCCAGAAGCATCATCAATCAGTTCAATTTCTTTTACGTTTACTTCGGATTTGATTAAGTTTTCAACAGCTAAAATTTCTTCTCTGTCAGCTGCATCCAATACCGGAATCATAATTCTTTGTAATGGCTGACGCACTTTTATCATTTCCTTTTTACGTAACGACAATACCATTGAAGATATTTTCTGAGCTTGTTGCATTTTGTGTTCTAATTTTGCATCCAACAAACTTTCATCATAACTTGGAAAATCTCCTAAGTGTATAGATTCAAAATTTTCTTTTCCTGAAACTGAAATTAAATCTTTATAAAGATTGTCCATAAAAAATGGTGCAATTGGAGAAGCTAATTTAGCAACATTCAGCAAACATGTATATAATGTTTGGTATGCTGAAATTTTATCTTGCTCATAATCACCTTTCCAAAAACGTCTTCTACTTAAACGTACAAACCAGTTACTTAAATTTTCTCCAACAAAATCTTGAATTGCACGTGCTGCTTTTGTTGGTTCATATTCTTCGTAGAATTTTTCAACAATTTTAATTAATGTATTTAATTCAGAAAGAATCCAACGGTCAATTTCTGGTCTTTTTTCAATAGCAATTTCATCTTCGGCATATGTAAAACTATCTAAATTCGCGTACAATGAAAAGAATGAATAGGTGTTGTATAATGTTCCAAAGAATTTTCTACGAACCTCGTCAATTCCTTCAATATCAAATTTTAAATTATCCCACGGATTTGCATTAGAAATCATATACCAACGTGTAGCATCTGCGCCATATTTATCCATTGTTTCAAATGGATCAACAGCGTTTCCTAAACGTTTACTCATTTTTTTACCTTCTTTGTCTAAAACAAGTCCGTTAGAAACTACATTTTTATAAGCTACCGAATCAAAAACCATTGTTCCAATTGCGTGCAATGTATAAAACCAACCACGAGTCTGGTCAACTCCTTCTGCAATAAAATCTGCCGGGAAGAATTCTCTATTATCTATAAGTTCTTTATTTTCAAATGGGTAATGCCATTGCGCATAAGGCATTGAACCAGAATCGAACCAAACATCAATTAAATCGCTTTCGCGTTTCATTGGCTGTCCTTTTGGAGAAACTAAGGTAATTGCATCGACCACATTTTTATGAAGATCAATTTTATCGTAGTTTTCTTCACTCATATTTCCAACTTCAAAATCAGCGAAAATATCAGCTTTTAACAATCCTGCTTCAACCGATTTTTTCATCTCAGCTTTTAACTCTTCAACCGAACCAATCATAAGCTCTTCCGTTCCGTCTTCGGTTCTCCAAATTGGTAATGGAATTCCCCAATAACGAGAACGTGATAAATTCCAGTCGTTGGCATTTTTTAACCAGTTTCCAAAACGACCTTCTCCGGTTGATTTTGGTTTCCAGTTAATAGTATTATTTAATTCAAACATTCTGTCACGCTTGTCAGTCACTTTTATAAACCAAGAATCTAACGGATAATATAAAATTGGTTTATCAGTTCTCCAACAGTGTGGATAGCTGTGACGGTATTTTTCTACGTGAAATGCTTTATTTTCTTCTTTTAATTTTATTGCAAGATCTACATCTAACGAACGCTCTGGCGCTTCACCTTCATTGTAGTATTCATTCTTAACATATTTCCCTGCAAATTCGCCCATATGTTTGGTGAATCTTCCTTGTAAATCTACCAAAGGAACAGGATTTCCATTATCGTCTAATACCAACATTGGTGGAACTTCTGGATCTGCTTGTTTAGCAACAAGCGCATCATCTGCACCAAAAGTTGGGGCTGTATGTACAATTCCAGTACCATCTTCTGTTGTTACAAAATCTCCCGCAATAATTCTAAACGCATTTTCAGGGTTTTGATAAGGAAGTGTATATGGTAATAATTGCTCGTATTTAGCTTCTAAAATATCAGCTCCCTTAAATTCGTTAACAATTATATAAGGAATCTTTTTGTCGTTTTCTTTGTATTCTAAAAGTTGTACTTCATTTTCAACTGCAAAGAACTTTTTAGTGAATTGTTTTCCAACTAAATTCTTAGCTAAAATTACATTTATTGGTTCAAACGTATATTGATTATAAGATTTTACCAACACATACTCTATTTTTTTTCCAACGGTTAAGGCTGTGTTAGAAGGCAAAGTCCAAGGTGTAGTTGTCCAAGCTAAAAAATGCACATCACCTTCAACATTTTGCAATAGTTCTGGCAAGGTTTTTTTTATCGCTTTAAATTGTGCAACTGCAGTTGTATCAGTAACATCTTGATACGTTCCTGGCTGATTTAATTCGTGAGAACTCAATCCGGTTCCTGCTTTTGGAGAATATGGCTGAATGGTATAACCTTTATAGATTAACCCTTTTTTATACATTTCTGCTAACAACCACCAAACGGTTTCCATATATTTTGGTTTGTAAGTAACATACGGATCTTCCATATCCACCCAATAACCAACACGTTTTGTAAGATCGTTCCAAACATCGGTATAACGCATTACAGCTTTTTTACAGGCTTCGTTATACTCTTCAATAGTTATTTTTTTACCAATATCTTCTTTGGTAATTCCTAATTCTTTTTCAACACCTAATTCAATTGGTAATCCGTGCGTATCCCAACCGGCTTTTCTTTTTACTTGAAAGCCTTGTAAGGTTTTATACCTACAAAAAATATCTTTTATTGCTCGTGCCATTACGTGGTGAATACCCGGCAAACCATTTGCAGAAGGAGGTCCTTCAAAAAACACAAAAGGTTTATTTTCATTTCTTGTAGCTATACTTTTTTCGAAAATATGTTCCTTTTCCCAAAACGCTAAAGTTTCATCTGCCACTTTAGTGAGGTTCAAACCCTTATATTCTCTAAACTTTTTACTCATTTTTATGCTTTAATTCAATTAGTTTGCGAAATTACGGATTTTATTGAAAATATCATTTTATAAATTGTAAAAAATTTAATAGTTAATTGGTTGAATTTAACAGAATTAAATTAAGTTTACATTTGTATTTATTTTATCTTTAAATATGATTCAAAATATTATATCTAATTCTTATAAAACCGCTAAAAGAATCCCCCTAAAAAAGGATTCAAAATTTATTTTTTTTAGTGATTGCCATAGAGGTGATAATAGTTATGCCGATGATTTTGCCAATAACGGTAATATTTATTCCCACGCATTACGAAATTATCTCGAAAATGATTTTACCTATATTGAATTAGGCGATGGCATTGAGTTATGGGAAAACCTTTATTTTAATGAAATTTTTGAAGCACATAAGAATTCTTTTATGCTATTGCGCGAGTTTCATTTAAAAAATAAATTACACATGATTTGGGGAAATCATGATATGACTTTAAAAAGTAAAAAAAGATCTGCCAAACTATTAGATACCTATTTTGATAAAATTACAGGAACTGATAAAGATTTATTAAGTGGTTTAATTTTTAATGAAGGTATTATTTTAGAGCCAGAAGGATTGGATAAAAATATACTTTTAATTCACGGTCATCAAGCAGATTTTTACAATTATGTCTGGTGGAAATGGAGTCGATTTTTAGTACGGATATTGTGGAAACCATTGCAAATAGTTGGCATAAAAGATCCTACAAGTCCAGCTAAAAATTTTAAAGAGCTAATTAAGGTTGAACGCAGACTTAAAAAATGGATCTTGGCAAATAACAATCAAATGGTAATATCTGGGCATACGCATAGACCTCGTTTTCCAGAACCAAACGAATTGCC
>NZ_JBFLKT010000200.1:0-5096 GCF_040883305.1 Lutibacter sp. | reverse complement strand
TTCTTCTGAAATACAATCTGGACGCGTTCCAATAACAAGACCAACAACTTCTGGAACGTTTAAAGCTTCTAAATAAAGTTGTTTGAGCGATTCAAAATCGGAATACGTATTTGTATACGCTTGAAAATATGCCAAAAATTTATTGTTTTTACCTTTTCTAGCAAAAAATTCAATGCCTTGTTCTAATTGTGTTTTTACACTTTTTTGAGGCTCACAATAATCTGGATTAAATGTGTTGTTATTACAATATGTGCAACCGCCAACTCCTTTTGAACCATCACGATTTGGACAAGAAAAACCAATATCTAACGAGATTTTTTGTACCCGCTCACCAAAATTTAATTTGATGAATGAACTATAATCTAAATATCGTTTTCCTATTATTTTCATAATATTACCTGTAATACAAATATAAGAATTGTTATTCTTTTAAAGATAACTAAGAAAAATTATTAATTCCTAAAATTGAATCTAATTTTTAGCTATAATATTTTGGTAAATATAAAGACCTTTTGTAAATTTATACCAGTATTTTGTTATCATGGAATTTACACACAAATATCGATACAAAACAGTTGAAAGGTTCGAAGTAACAGATACCTTTTCGCAATGTAAAGCTTAATCTTTTAAGTTACATGGCATGTCTTATATATCCTCAATAAAATCTTTTTTTAATCAGAGGAATCTCAATTTTATTTACAAACAATTCAAACATAAATTCATAGCCTCTAATATATATTTATATGGAAATGAAAAAATTAAAAATAACGAATTCGTTTAACGAATTTAAACATGGAAATCAATAAAAATGACTTTTGATTAAAAAATATTAGTCAACTAATAAATATAAAAAAATACAATAAAATGTTAAAATCAATAATTAGATTAAGAATGAGCTCTCACGACGCTCATTATGGTGGAAATCTTGTAGATGGAGCACGAATGCTTCAGCTATTTGGAGACGTTGCTACAGAACTTCTTATTTTAAGAGATGGTGACGAAGGATTATTTAAAGCCTATGATATGGTTGAATTTATGGCTCCCGTTTATGCAGGTGACTATATAGAAGCAATAGGAGAAATTATTGAAGAAGGAAATTCTAGTAGAAGAATGAAGTTTGAAGCAAGAAAAGTAATAGCTCCTAGACCAGATATTTCAGATTCTGCCTGTGACTTTCTAGAGGAACCAATAATTGTTTGTAAAGCAACTGGAACCTGTGTTACTCCCAAAACAAGTCAACGTAAATAAATTTGTCAATGGTAAAATTAATCTTCATAGTGATTATGTCTAATGCAGAGATATCCAAGAGGGTTTAGGTTATACAATTAATACTATCGAAGAAGCATTTGTTGATCTCAAAGAAAAATATCAATAACATAAGTTTCACTTAATTATGGATACAGCTAATTTAAAACAAGGAATCGGAGAAATTTTTGCATCTCCAAATAGTGATGAAATGAGAGACTTCTTTAGAAAAAAGAAGAAGCTAATAGAAGACAAACGGACTACAGTTAAAGATGCAGTTCAAAAATATGTTCACAATGGAGATTATCTTGCAATAGGTGGTTTTGGAGGCGTTCGTATTCCTACTGCACTTGTTCATGAAGTAGTTCGTCAAAAAAAGAAAGATCTTGGTTTTTCAGGCCACGTTTCAACACATGATTGTCAAATTTTAAGTGCAGGTAATTGCTTTAACAGATGTGATGCCGCCTATATTGTTGGATTAGAAGCCAGAGGACTTTCTAAAAACGCAAGAAGAGTATTCGAATCTGGAAACATAAAAGTTACCGAATGGACTAATGGTGCACTTTCGTGGAGATTTAAGGCTGCCGCTATGGGACTTCCTTATTTACCAAGTAGAGTAATGTTGGGAACCGATACATTTAAATATTCAGGTGCTAAAGAAGGTTTATGCCCATTTACTGGTCAAAAATTAGCTTTACTGCCTGCATTATATCCTGATGTTGCCTTTATCCATGTACATCGCGCTGATATTTATGGAAATTGTCAGATAGAAGGAATTCTTGTAGCTGATGATGATATTGCAAAAGCATCAAAACGTGTTATTGTTACTACTGAAAAAATTATTTCGAATGAAGAAATAAGAAGAGAGCCTCATAAAACAGTCATTCCTTACTGGTGTGTAGACGCGGTAATTGAAATTCCTTACGGTTCGTACCCAGGTAATATGCCAGGAGAATACTATTCAGATGAAGAACATTTAATGGAATGGTTAAAAACCGAAAAAGATCCTGAAGCATTTAAAGCCTTTATAGATAAAAACATATACAATACGAAGAGTTTTTATGAATACTTAGAGCTAAATGGTGGAATGAAAAAGATTTTGAAATTAAAGCAAATTGAACATTTATTTTAAACTAATTATAGCATGAATAATAAGTATAATAGTATGGAGTTAATGATAAGCATAGCAGCCCGCAGTCTTGAAGATGGCGCTGTTGTGGTTGTTGGAACAGGTGTTCCTTGTGCTGCAGCTATGTTAGCTCAAATGACACAATCACCAAACTTAACAGTTTTATTTGAAGCAGGAGGAATAGCTCCTTTATTACCTGCTATGCCTATTTCTGTAGGTGATTCAAGAACTACATATAAAGGATTAAAAGCAACTTCAATGGCTGAGATTATGGAATTATGTCAGGCAGGTATTGTTGATTATTGTTTCTTAGGTGGAGCACAAATTGATAAATATGGAAACTTGAATTCAACCATTATAGGAGACAACCATAACAAACCAAAAACAAGATTTCCGGGAAGTGGTGGCGCAAATGATCTTGCTTCTTTATGTTGGAAAACATTGGTAGTTACACCTCAAAATAAACAACGATTTGCTACTAAAGTAGATTTTATTACAACTCCAGGATATTTAGAAGGAGGTAATTCAAGAACGGAAGCAGGTCTTCCTAAAAACACAGGACCACATAGGGTTATTACTGATATCGGAGTTTACGGTTATCATGAATATTCTAAAGAAATGCAATTAATTTCTTTACATCCTGGAAAAACAATTCAAGATGTAAAAGACAATGCCGAATTCGAAATAATTATTCCTGATAATTACGAAATAACAAAAGAGCCAACATCAGAAGAATTAACAGCTCTTAGAGAAAAAGTAGATCCTTCAAAAGTTATTATTGGAAGAGGATAATTTTGAAAATACTAAAAACAAAAAAATGGAAAAATTAATTATAACAGCTGCAATATCTGGTGCCGAAGTCACCAAAGAACACAACCCAGCAGTTCCTTATACAATTGAAGAATGTGTTCGTGAAGCAAGTTTAGCTTATGAAGCAGGTGCTAGTATCATTCATTTACACGTTCGTAAAGATGATGGAACCCCTACGCAGGATAAAAATCGTTTCAAAGAAGTAATGGACGCAATTAGGGTAAAATGTCCAGATGCAATTATACAACCTTCAACAGGTGGTGCCGTTGGAATGTCTAACGATGAAAGATTACAGCCTACAGAATTGAATCCAGAAATGGCAACGCTAGATTGTGGAACCTTAAATTTTGGTGGTGATGAAATATTTGAAAATACCGAAAACACCATTAAATATTTTGGCGAAAGAATGATTGAAAGAGGCATTAAACCAGAGCTTGAAGTCTTTGACAAATCTATGATTGATATGGCACTGCGCCTTCACAAAAAAGGCTTTATCAAAGCTCCAATGCATTTTGACTTGGTTATGGGTGTAAATGGTGGAATTGCGGGGTCATTAAGAGATTTTGTTTTTATGCGTCATAGTTTACCTGCTGATGCAACCTATACAGTAGCAGGTGTTGGAAGATTCGAGTTTCCTTTGGCGGCAGCTGCAATTATTGATGGGGGACACGTAAGAGTTGGTTTAGAGGACAACATCTTTATTTCAAAAGGTGTTTTAACAAAATCAAATGGTGAATTAGTAGAAAAAATAGTGCGAATAGCAAAGGAATTTGGTCGTGAAATAGCAACACCAACGGAAGCAAGAAAAATTTTAAACTTAAAAAAGTAGTAAGAGAATTACTTCTTTTATTAAATCAATAATACTATCATGAAAAAAGGCAATAAATACGGAACTCATAGAGTAATTGAACCTAAAGGGGTTCTACCTCAACCAGCAGTAAAGGTTGATAATGATTTTACTGAAATTTACGATAATGAAATCTTAGTTGATGTTGATATTTTAAATATCGATTCCGCAAGTTTTACACAAATTAAGGAGCAAGCAGATGGAGATACTGATAAAATCAAAGAAATTATTTTAGAAATCGTTTCTAAACAAGGTAAAATGAAGAATCCAGTTACAGGTTCTGGTGGAATGTTTATTGGAACAGTTCTAAAAATTGGTGAAGCTCTTGAAGGCAAAAGAGATTTAAAAGTTGGTGATAAAATTGCAAGTCTTGTATCTTTATCATTAACTCCTCTTAAGATTGAAAAGATAATCAGTATTAAAAAGGATGTTGATCAGGTAAAAGTAAAGGCGAAGGCTATTTTGTTTGAAAGTGGTATTTATTCCAAATTACCAGATGATATGCCAGATGCTTTATCTCTTGCTGTGCTTGATGTATGTGGTGCTCCTGCCCAAACCGCCCGATTAGTAAAATCAGGAGATACGGTTGTAGTTATAGGTGCTAGTGGTAAATCAGGCGTGCTTTGTTGTTACGAAGCTAAAAGAAGAGCTGGGATTAATGGTAGAGTAATTGGTATTGTAAGCCGTGACGAAACACTAAAAACCCTTAAAGCATTAGATATTTGTGATGATGTAATTAAACTTGATGCCACAGATGCTATTAGCTGTTATGAAGAAATATTAAAACTAACTAACGGTGAGTTGGCTGATGTTGTAATAAACAATGTAAACATTCAAAACACAGAAATGGGCTCCATTTTAATGTGTAAAGAAAGAGGTGTTGTATACTTCTTTAGTATGGCTACTTCATTTACTAAAGCAGCTTTAGGCGCTGAAGGCATTGGTAAAGATGTAGATATGATTGTTGGAAATGGTTATGCACTTGACCATGCTGAAATAACGTTAAATATTTTAAGAGAAGACAAAACCATAAGAGATTTGTATGAACGTCTTTATGCATAAGTT
>NZ_JBFLKT010000199.1:0-6559 GCF_040883305.1 Lutibacter sp. | reverse complement strand
CCTTTACTTTGCACATCTACTTCTACAATTGAAGGTTTGTTAAAAGAAATAACATTTCCAACCGAATGTATAGATCCTTTTAAACTGTTTGTTGGATGAATTAAAATATCATTGGAGCTTACTTGTAAGATTGTTACATCTTCTGATATAAGGTTTTTACCTTCTAAACGTGTGTCTCCACTTGCGAAATAAATTGTTAGTTCTTTTGTTTTTCCAGATAAATAAAAATTTGATATACCATTACTTAAAACAGTAACTTTAGAATTATCAATATTTAAATCAAAATCCCCAACTGCTAAAAACGTATTCCCTATTCCGGTCGATTCTAAAAATAGATTAGGAAAGGTTAACAAACCTTCAGAGGTAACATTTAATTCTGAAGCATTTCTAATTTCACTAATGTCTGGTGCTGTAATATAAACTTTGGTAATGCCATAATCTCGAAAATAATTACAAGAGTTATGATTTGTTAAAATCATCTGATTATCAATAACTTGAACTTCAATATCGGGCATTAAATTTTTACCAGTTTCTACAATTACTTTTTGAGTTGGACCTTCACTAATTACCAATGCAATTTTCTTATTTACCAGAATTCTAGTAAATGGAGCTACCTCAATTTCTTGCTTTATAATAGTACCAGCTGTTTGAATACAATCTCCTGCATCTTCACTATTACAACTGAAAATTGTAACTAAACAACATATATAAATTATTTTCTTCATGTAACTATTTTTTAAAATTTATAGCCTAAACCAATTTCTAATGCTTCAGCTCTAAATAAATTTATTTTCATTGTAACTTCAGAAAACAAATGCTTTCCTAATTTATATTTTAATCCAAAACGCTCGTAAACCCTGCTAACATAAGGAAAAGGATAATAAACTGTATATCCAATTTGAGAAACAAAAGAAAAATTATTCTGAATTAATTCGTGTCCCACAAATATTCCAACTCTGGCATAATCATTTTCATTATAGGTTTTACCTTCCTCTAAATTTTTATTTTTAATATGATTTTTTAAAAACTCCGATTTAAAATAATCTGTTCCAAAAGTAATATCAGAGAATTTATTAATGGTTTTATTCGCATAAAAAGTAACGGTGTAAAATGGAAATATGCCACTATCTATTTCTAAAGATTCGTTGTAACCACCACGTAAAATTAAATTAAAATATACTTTTTTATCGAGTTCATTAGTAGTAATTTCTTCTTGTAAAGGCTGAAATTTTATAGGTTCTAATAAGTAGTTAAAACCTACGTTAAGATTTACAGTATTAATTCCTAAATTAGGGTTTTTAAGGGCAATATTAGAAAAATGAATTAAACTAACTCCAGTATTTATACTTAATTTTTCTTTTTTCAACAATTGAAAAAATTGCAATTTTAAATAGGCAGAAGCCAATAATTTAGAACCAAGAGCGTGGTTATTTGGATTTGTAATGGCATTATAAGATTTTGTAACATAACCAAATCCAAAACCGCTAATAAGTTTTAAACTTGAACTTGATGTGTTTTTTAGATTATAATTGTAATGTCTGTAACCGCCAAAAACTTCACCTAAAACATCCGAATTAAAGTTCTGATATAAAAAGGAAAAACCTCTTTCTGGATAGTTGTACAGTTTGTTGAAATTTGTGTTTTTTGTATTTATTTTATTGAAACTTAATAAAATTCCATAAGAATTACCATCAATTGCATCTTTTAGTTTTTTATCGTGTTCAATAGGTCTTCCGAAAAAGAAATCAGTTTGAATGTTGTTGTACTTTATAGCTTCAGTTTGTGAATTAACCAAAACGGTAAATGAAAGAAAAAAGAATAAAATTGATTTTTTCATATGTACTTTTTAAAGTCTTATTCCTATTCCAAATTCTACAGTTTCTGCATCAGCTGCGTGTGCTTTTAATCGTAATGAAGCAAACCATTTTTCATTTATATATCTTTTTAGCCCTAAAGTTTCATACAACCTTCCGTGATATTCAAAAGGATATTTAACATAATATCCCACTTGGGTTTCAATGGATATTTTATTGATAAATAATTCGTGTCCTACAAAAATTCCAATTCTCGAAAAATCCGAAGTTTCTTTTAAGTTTGTATGTGGTATGGTTAAATTTAATTCGTAATAATCTTTTAAAATTGGAGAAATATATAAATCTGCACCAAATTGAAGTGCGGATATTCTATTTAAACGTTTGTCTGCATATGCCGAAACTACAAAAAATGGTTTTACACCACTACCAATTATTTCAGACTCGTTAATTCCGCCTCTTACTGCAAAATTATACTTTATAGGTTCTTTAAAATACTTACTTTCAGAAGAAGGAATGTAATTAACAACTTGTGCTGGAGATAAATTATAATTAACACCTAAGGTTGCAGCCCAAACATTCATACCTGAATTTGGCGATTTTATATTAGAATTTGAAGCATGTATAAATGTTAAACCGGCGTTTAAACCCAAATTGTTGATTATATTTTCTCTTTGAAAATACAGTTTAAAATAAGTACTAGAATTTAAATGAGATCCAAAGGCAGTATTCTTATTATTGGTTTCTTTATTGTAAGGATTTGTGTTGTATGCCAAACCAATTCCAGCTCTTAAAATTAGTTGATTAGGGGAAGTTCTATTGGTAAAATAAAAATTGTAATGTCCGTAAGCCGAATATAATTTACCCAAAATATCTGATTTATAATCTTGATAGCCAATTGAATATCCGAAATCTGGGTAATTGTAATGCTCTTGCCAATTTTCTTCTCCAAACGTTCTTTTGTTGTAACTTACAAAAACTCCTGTTGGATGTCCTTGTATTAAAATAGAAGCATCTGGATTTTGACGTAATATATTTCCGTAAAAATAATCTGCTTGAAAGTAGGAGGAATTTGATTGACTAAAACTTATTGCAAAGCTGAAAACAAAAAAGATAAAAAGGGTTTTTTTCATAAAAAAATTAGTTCAATTTAAATCTTAATTTTTCATCTTTTAAGATTTTTAAAAATTCGTTTGAAACTTTAACTTTTACAGATCTGCTGTGCAAATTTAGCTTTATTTTATCTTTTAGGTCAAATACAGTAAAATCCACAGGAATAGAACCTTCATTTTGCTTAAATATTTTATAGATTTCGGAAATTTTTGTTTCGCTAACTTGATTAATATCTAATTGTAAGGTTATTTTTTTAGACTGTTTTTCTAAAACATCTTGCAGAATTTGAATTCCTGTAAAATTAATTCTGGGTTCACCTATTTTTCCATCTTTGTTTCTCCAGCCAGCAGCAATATTTACTTTAATTTGTCGAAAAGCATTTTCGTATAAGTAAGGTTTAAAATTTAAATAGGCATCTTTAAAAATTCGAAACTCGTGGCTGTCTCCAAAATCCTGGACAACAAATGAAGCCCACTCATTACCATTTTGTGACACTCTGTGTTGAACATCTGTTAAAATTCCTGCAAAAGCAAAATTTGAGCCCAAATATTTAGTTAAGTCTTCCTTAAAAATTGAAACAGGAGTACTGCAAAAATATTTAATTTCATTTTTAAAATCATCTAAAGGATGCCCGGAAATATAAATTCCAACCAATTCTTTTTCTTTTGATAATTCTTCCATCATTCCCCATTTTTCTGCATACGGAATTTCAGGCTCAGGAAATTGAACTTCAGATGCTTCACCAAATAAAGAAACTTGTGCCGAGTTTTTATTCTCTTGAAATTTATTTCCGTATCTAATTGCTCTTTCAATAAAAGTTACTCCTTTTTCATCTAATTGATAATATTGAGCGCGATGCACATTTTTAAAAGAGTCTAAACCACCAGCCATTGCCAAGCCATCAAATGCTTTTTTATTACAAGCACGTAAATCTACCCGTTTTGTAATATCAAAAATTGAAGTATATGGTCCGTTATTTTTACGTTCTTCAACAATAGCATCTACTGCACCAGCTCCAACTCCTTTTATGGCGCCCATTCCAAATCGAATTGCACCTTCTTTATTTACTGCAAATTTGTAATAAGATTCGTTAACATCTGGACCTAAAACAGGAATTCCGGCACGTTTACATTCTTCCATAAAGAATGTAATTTGCTTAATGTCGTTCATATTATTAGACAACACCGAAGCCATATATTCTGCAGGATAATGTGCTTTTAAATAGGCCGTTTGGTAAGCAATATATGCGTAGCAAGTAGAATGCGATTTGTTAAATGCATAAGCAGCAAAAGCTTCCCAGTCTTTCCAAACCTTTTCTAATTTTTCTTCGGGATGGTTATTCTTTTTACCACCTTCAATAAATTTTGGTTTTAGTTCTTCAAGTAAAGAAAAAATCTTTTTTCCCATTGCTTTACGCAACATATCTGCATCACCTTTACTAAAACCAGCCAATTTTTGAGAAAGTAACATCACTTGCTCCTGATATACAGTTACACCATAGGTTTCTTTTAAATGCTCTTCCATTTCTGGCAAATCGTATTCAATAGATTCTTCCCCATGTTTACGCATAATAAACAGCGGAATGTATTCCATTGGGCCAGGACGGTACAAAGCATTCATTGCAATTAAATCAGCAAATTCTGTTGGTTTTAAAGATTTCATATGCTTCTGCATACCAGGAGATTCATATTGAAATACGCCAATAGTTTCACCTTTTTGAAAGAGTTCGTATGTTTTTTGATCGTCTAACGGAAAATCATCTGGCACTAAATCTTTATTATGAATTGCCTTAATAATTTTAACCGTGTCTTTAATAAGCGTTAAGGTTTTTAATCCTAAAAAATCCATTTTTAATAATCCAGCACTTTCAACCACATTATTATCAAACTGCGTAACGTACATGTCACTATCTTTTGCGGTAGCAACAGGAATTAAATTGGTGATTTTTTCAGGAGTAATAATTACACCACAAGCGTGTGTTCCAGTATTTCTAACAGAACCTTCTAAAGCACGTGCCTGTTTTATAGTTTGTGCTTCTAAGTTAGAACCTTCAGAAAGTCTTCTAAGTTCTTCAACTTTTTCAATTTCTTCGGCTCTTAATCCTTTAACTTTTGCGATACTTTTGGGGTCATCACCAAAAATATTTTGCAATTTTAATCCAGGAATTAGTTTTGCAATTCTATCGGCTTCATGCAACGGTAAATCCAACGCTCTTGCAGTATCTCTAATTGAAGATTTGGCAGCCATCGTTCCGTAAGTAATAATTTGTGCAACCTGACTAGCACCATATTTATCAATTACAAAATCGATTACTTTTTGTCTCCCTTCATCATCAAAATCAATATCAATATCGGGTAATGAAACACGATCGGGATTTAAGAAACGCTCAAAAAGTAAGTCGTATTTAATAGGATCTATATTGGTAATCCATAAACAATAGGCTACTGCTGAACCTGCTGCCGATCCACGACCTGGCCCTACGGAAACGTCCATCTTACGAGCTTCTAAAATAAAATCCCAAACAATTAAAAAGTATCCAGGATAGCCGGTTTTTTTGATAATTGAAAGTTCAAAATCTAAACGTTCTTTGGTGCTTTCATCTAATTCATCACCATATCTTATTTTAGCACCTTCAAAAGTTAGGTGTTTTAAATAGGCGTTTTCTCCACGAACTCCGCCATCTATAGAATCTTCAGGGTCTACAAATTCTTGTGGAATATCAAATTTTGGAAGTAGTACATCTCTTTTTAAAGAGTAAACTTCTATTTGATCTACAATTTCTTGAATATTGGTAATGGCTTCAGGTAAATCTTTAAATAAAGATTTCATTTCATCCTGAGACTTAAAATAATATTGGTTATTTGGTAGACCATATCTAAATCCTCTTCCTCTACCTTTCGGAGTTGCCATTTTTTCTCCATCTTTTACACACAATAAAACATCATGTGCTTCAGCTTCCTCTTCACGTGTGTAAAAAGTATTGTTTGTCGCAATTAATTTTATGTTGTGTTTTTTTGAAAATTCAATCAATATTTTATTTACATGATTTTCATTTTCTTGGTTGTGACGCATTACTTCTAGGTAAAAATCGCTTCCAAATTGTTCTTTCCACCAAAGTAGTGCTTCTTCTGCCTGTTTTTCACCAACATTTAAAATTTTACTAGGTATTTCACCATATAAATTTCCAGAAAGTATAATTAAATCTTCTTTGAATTTTTCAATAATTCTTTTATCAATTCTTGGAACATAATAGAAACCATCTGTATGAGAAATGGAAGACATTTTTGCTAAATTATGATAGCCATTTTTGTTTTTTGCTAAAATAACTATTTGATAGCCATTGTCTTTATGAGATTTGTCTAAATGATTTTCACAAACATTAAATTCGCACCCTAAAATTGGTTTGATAAGAAGTTTTGGTTGTTCTCCTTCTTTTAAATCTTTATTATATTTTTCGGCTTTAGTATTGTGTGTAATTGCTTCACTCACAAAGTAATATGCTCCCATCATATTTCCCGTGTCGGTAATTGCAACTGCGGGCATATTATCTTTTATAGCAGAATTTATAAGGTTACTTACGCTAGAGGTAGATTGTAATATTGAAAATTGAGAATGGCAGTGTAGGTGCGCAAAAT
>NZ_JBFLKT010000198.1:0-6480 GCF_040883305.1 Lutibacter sp. | reverse complement strand
CTGGTGATGTTCAAGATAAAGAATACAGACAAGCCGTTACAGCTGCTGGAACTGGTTGTATGGCAGCATTAGATGCTGAACGTTATTTAGGTTCTTTAGACTAAAATTCTTCATAAGTTATTATAGAGGTTGTGTTAACGTTTCAGCTTAAGACAACCTCTTTTAGTTAAAATCAGCATTGTTAATTTGCAATCGATTTCGTAAATTAATTTGTATATTAAAAGCATTACTTAAATAATAAGTAGTTAATTTTGCGCAATAAAACTCAGCTTAATGGAATTATTTTCTAACAGTTATTTTGTATTTTTTTTGATTATAGTAATTGGTTTTATTATTGGTCGAATTAAAATTAAAGGGATTTCACTTGATGTGTCTGCTGTTATTTTTGTAGCATTAATTTTTGGGCATTATGGAGTAGAAATTCCAAAAGACTTCCAATATATAGGATTGGTACTTTTTATTTTTACTATTGGAATACAAGCTGGGCCAAGTTTTTTTGAATCTTTTAAAATGAATGGGCGTGAACTGGCAATATTGTCAACAATACTTATTTCAAGTTCGGGTTTAATGGCTTTTGTAATCTTTTATTTTTTTGGAATCGATAAGAATTTAGTCATTGGTTTATTAAATGGAGCTTTAACTAGTACTCCTGGATTGGCAGCTGCAATTGACGCAACTGAATCACCCTTAGCTTCAATTGGTTATGGTATTGGTTATCCTTTTGGTGTTATTGGAGTGATTCTTTTTGTAAGTTTTTTACCTCGTATTTTAAAAATAAATTTAAAAGATGAAGAGAAAAAATATAAAAAAGAATTATCTGTAGGTTTTCCGGAAATAGTTAAAAAACACTTTATTGTTGAAAACGAAAATGTAATTGGAAAAACATATGGTGAATTAAATATTCGGTTTATGACCAAAGCTGTTATTTCAAGAATAATGCATAATAATATTGTAATTGCACCAGAGCCTGAAATTGTTTTTCATAAAGGAGATATTATTAAAGCGGTTGGAACAAATGATGCTTTAGAGCGCGTTAAATTATTAATTGGTCCAGAAACAAAACAAGAAATTCCTTTAGATACTAATTTTGATATCCGATCAATTTTGGTTACAAATAAAGATGTTGTTAAAAAAACATTGGGGCAATTAAATATTTTAGATACTTACCATGCAACAATTACACGTATTAGAAGATCTGGGATTAATATATCTCCTAGCCCTTCTACTAAATTACAGTTTGGAGACAAATTAATTGTAGTGTGCCATAAAACAAATATGAAACATGTGAGTCGTATTTTTGGAGACGATACTAGTAAACTTTCAAATACCGATTTTTTACCCATTGCAGCTGGAATAATCTTAGGAATTTTAGTAGGGAAATTAAGTATCAATTTCAGCTCTTTTTCATTTAGTTTAGGATTAACTGGAGGGATTTTATTGGTAGCACTTGTGTTAGGGAGAATTGGTAAAACAGGACCTATAATGTGGACTATGACTGGTGCTGCAAATCAATTATTACGTCAGTTTGGATTGCTTTTCTTTTTAGCAGCAGTAGGAACAAGCGCAGGTTCAAGCATGGTAAATACTTTTCAAGAGTTTGGTATAGAGTTATTTATTTATGGAATATTGATAACATTAATTCCTATGCTGATTACAACTTTTGTAGCTAGAACATTTTTTAAATTAAACATGCTTACTTTATTAGGTACGTTAACAGGAAGTATGACAAGTACGCCAGGATTAGCAGCTATAGATAATTTAGTAGATACAGATGCGCCTTCCGTGGCTTATGCAACAGTATATCCTATAGCAATGGTATTGCTAATAATTGTGGTTCAAGTATTGAGTTTGTTATAATTTAATCTCTTTTGTTAAGAGAAGCTTTATCAAAAAATTCAGTTATTGTAATTTTTGGGTTGGAGTATAAGTAAACTTCAGCCGAATTTTTTACACGTAAATCTATAGTTTTTGTTGCGTTTATATGAGTGCTAGATGAATTTGTTGCATTTACTAAAACTTCTTTAGACTTAAAATCTTTCCCTTTAAATGAAGTATTTCCTAAAGTTTCAATTTCAAAAATATCTGAAGAACCTTCTACATTTATTGAAGCTCTATCTAACAAAGTAAAAAATGCACCTTTTGCGTCAAAAGCACCTTTTATATCTGAATTTTCTTCAGCATTAATAGTTATAGAATTACTTAAAACTTCAAGCTTTAAATCGCTCGATTTTTTGCTGTTTATTTGCAGTGTTTTAGAGTTTAATTTTAAATCAAGTTTCGAGTTGTCAAAAGTATTTATAGTTAAAGAATCAATTGCTAAAGAATTTTTAGATATTATTTTAGCACTATTATAACCGTTTATTTCTTTTAGTTTTCTATTTACTTTAATGTGAACCGCCAATTCTTTTTTTCTAACAATTTTAGTACTGAGTTTAATTACAAGTGTTCCATTATTAACTTCAGTAATAACGGCTTCTTGTAAATTAGCATCTGTTTCTACACTTACAGATTGTATTTCATTAAAAGATAAAAATACATCAACATCATCAATAATTTCTAATTTGTTAAAATCTGAAATGGTTCTATCTTCTGTTGTTACTTCTTTATTTCCTTTTAATTTGTCTTGCGAATTAATTGTGGTAATTATTAATACTGTAAAAAATAAAGTAATTTTATGTGAAAGTTTCATAAATAAGTTTTTTATAAATTTAATAAATTAATTTTTTATAGAATAATTTGCTTATTTAAAAATGTATGCTAAATTTGTGCCAGAAATGAAGCAAAATATATTAAATAACAATTGGTGGTGGAACTCTCTTAATAATTAAGCGAGAAGCGACCCTTATATTTAATTTAACAATATATAACAAAAAGGACTTATCTCGTGATAAGTCCTTTTTTATTTTAAATAAAATGAAGAAATTAAAGTTTAACACAATTTTAAAAAAACAGTTGGCAGACACAGTTACACCGGTTGGTTTATACTCAAAAATAAGAGATAAATACGCTAATAGTTTATTGTTAGAAAGTTCCGATTATCACAGTAAAGAAGACAGTTATACGTTTATTTGCGCTGAACCAATAATTACACTAAAAGCAGATAAAAATAACTTTACGTACAATTATAAAAACAAACAATTAGCTTCAAAAGAAATTAATCGTGATTTTTATTCAATTTTTGAAACTTATAAAAGTACCGTTGAAGTTAACTGTGATGAAAGCATTAAATCTTTCAACGGGTTTTATGGTTATATTTCTTACAATTCCATTCAATATTTTGAAACTATTAAATTAAAAGCTGAAAAAGCAGCTTCAGAAATTCCAGATTTACAATTTAGTTTTTTCCGTTTTATTATTGCAATTAATCATTTTAACGATGAATTAACGCTAATAGAAAACGTTGAAGAAGGAGAAATTTCCAGAATGTACGAGATAGAAACATTGATAAATGCACGTACTTTTGGTTTATATAATTTTAATATTGAAGGTGAAGAATCTTCAAATTGTACAGACGAATATTTCAAAAATAATGTAGCCAAAGCAAAGCAACACTGCAAACGTGGCGATGTTTTTCAACTAGTACTGTCACGCCAATTTCAACAATCTTTTTCGGGTGATGAGTTTAATGTTTACAGAGCATTGCGTTCTATAAATCCTTCACCGTATTTATTTTATTTCGATTATGGAAGTTTTAAATTGATGGGGTCTTCTCCAGAAGCGCAAATTAAAATTGATACAGAAAGCGCAGTTATTAACCCAATTGCTGGTACTTTTAGAAGAACTGGCGATATGGCGCAAGATATTTTATTGGGTGAAAAACTCTCTAACGATAAAAAAGAAACTGCCGAGCACGTAATGTTGGTAGATTTAGCGCGTAACGATTTAAGCAAACACGCAAGCAATGTTTTTGTAGATGTTTTTAAAGAAGTGCAATATTTTAGTCATGTAATTCATTTAGTTTCAACAGTTCAAGGAAAGCCAAAAGGGAAAGCCATTGAAATTGTGGGAGATACTTTTCCGGCAGGAACTTTAAGTGGAGCTCCAAAATACAAAGCAATGGAACTAATAGACAAATACGAAAATCAGACCAGAGGTTTTTACGGTGGAGCAGTTGGTTTTATTGGCTTGGATAATAATGTAAATTTAGCAATTGCAATCCGTTCGTTTGTGAGCAAGAATAATACATTATTTTATCAAGCTGGAGCCGGAATTGTGATGAAATCTACAGAAGAAGGAGAGTTACAAGAGGTGAATAACAAATTAGCAGCTTTAAAAAAGGCGTTGATAATAGCAGAAAAAATTTAAAAAATGAAGATACTAATAATAGATAATTACGATTCATTTACGTACAACCTAGTTCATATGGTTGAAGATATTACAGGAGAACATCCGGTTGTATTTAGAAATGATGAAATAGCAATTGAAGACATAAATTTCTACGATTTAATTATTTTATCACCAGGACCAGGAATTCCAGATGAGGCGGGAATTTTAAAAGATGTAATAAGAACGTATGCAGGTAAAAAGCCAATTTTTGGAGTATGTTTAGGTTTGCAAGCAATTACGGAAGTTTTTGGAGGGAGTTTAAAAAATTTAGATACCGTTTTTCACGGTGTAGCAACTACTATGAAAGTTACAGATTTTGACGCTGAGATATATAAAAATATTCCTACAGAATTTGAAGCAGGAAGATACCATTCTTGGAATGCGTCAAAATCCGATTTTCCTGAAGAATTAAAAATTACTGCTGTTGATGAATTTGGTGATATTATGAGTTTAGAACATAAAAAACACAAAATTAGTGCAGTCCAGTTTCATCCAGAATCTATTTTAACACCAATTGGAGAGGAGCTAGTTAGAAATTTTATTGAAGCAAATAAATAATGAATAAAGGGTCACTGAGCAGAGTCGAAGTGACAGTTGATTGAAAGGATTTCGACTTCGCTCAATCACCATATTCATAAAAAATATAAAATGAAAGCAATACTAAATAAATTATTTGAACAACAGCAATTAACTAAAGCTGAAGCTAAAGAGGTACTTATTCAAATGGCAAATGAAAAGTATAATGCTTCTCAAATGGCATCTTTTTTAACAGTGTATTTAATGCGTCCAATTTCGGTAAAAGAATTGGCAGGTTTTAGAGAAGCCTTGTTAGAATTGGCTGTAAAAATTGACTTATCAGAATTTAATACTATAGATTTATGTGGAACTGGAGGCGATGGTAAAAACACCTTTAATATTTCAACTTTAACATCATTTATTGTTGCAGGAACGGGTAATAAAGTTGCAAAACACGGAAATTATGGAGTTTCTTCAGTAAGTGGATCTTCAAATTTGTTAGAATATTTAGGCTATAATTTTACCAATAATCAGGATGAATTAAAAAGTCAGATTGACAAAGCAAATATATGTTTTTTACACGCTCCTTTGTTTCATCCGGCTATGAAAGCAGTTGGACCAATTAGAAAAGAACTAGGTGTTAAAACCTTTTTTAATATGTTGGGACCTTTGGTAAATCCTAGTAATCCACAAAATCAATTAGTTGGTGTATTTAACCTAGAAGTTGCACGGATATACAATTATTTATTGCAAGAAACTTCTAAAAATTATGGAATTGTTTTTAGTTTAGATGGTTATGATGAAATTTCATTAACAAGTAATTTTAAATTATTTACTAAAGGATACGAGCAATTGGTTTCGCCACAAGATTTGGGTTTAAAACGTTTAGAGCAGTCGGAGATATTTGGAGGAAATACAGTAGAAGAAGCTGCGAAAATATTTGTTTCAATTTTAGATGGAAAAGGAACAGAAGCTCAAAATAACGCAGTTTTAGCAAATGCAGCCTATGCGTTAAAAACATTTGATGCAAATAAATCTTTTGAAACAGCTTTTGAAGAAGCAAAAGATTCATTGTTTGGGTTAAAGGCAAAAGAAAGCTTGAGTAAATTAATTACGAATTAAGAATATAACGTCATGTTGAACTTGATTCAGCATCGCTCCAAAATAAAAAAACACATTTAATTTTGACTTTTTCAATTTTTAAATAATTATAAATGAATATTTTAGATAAAATAATAGCACATAAAAAGCAAGAAGTTGCGCAATTAAGAAAAGAAGTTCAAATTGAAAACTTGATTAAAAGTCCAAACTTTAATAGAACACCGTTATCTTTAAAAAAGAGTTTATTGTCGGTTGGTTCAACAGGGATAATTGCTGAATTTAAACGTCAATCTCCTTCCAAAGGAATTATTAACGACAAAGTTACTATTGAAGAAGTAACCAACGGATATTTAGATGCTAAAGTAGCTGCACAATCAATTTTAACGGATACTCAGTTTTTTGGAGGGAATATTTTAGATGTAATTAAAGCACGTGCTATCCAAGATACAACTCCAATTTTAAGAAAGGATTTTATTGTAGATGGGTTTCAAATTGTTGAAGCAAAAGCAATTGGGGCAGATGTCATTTTATTAATAG
>NZ_JBFLKT010000197.1:0-4466 GCF_040883305.1 Lutibacter sp. | reverse complement strand
TCTACAATATCTAAATTTCCTTGAAAAGGCTTTAAAAATGATGCAATAAATACTGGAACTACAACACATAATAAAGAAGGAATAATTAAATATTCTATTAATTTTAATGTTGTTACCTTATTTCCAATCCATAACATAGTAGTTGTAACGTCACCAATTGGAGACCAGGCCCCACCTGCATTTGCAGCAATAACAATTAACCCTGCAAACCACAAACGAGTATTTTTGTCATTAATAATTTTTTGTAGAATTGTTATTAACACTATTGTAGCTGTTAAATTATCAATAATTGCCGATAAAATAAATGCTAAAGCAGCGAAAATCCATAATAATTTTTTCTTGTTTTTTGTTTTAATATAATTTTTAAATGTCGCAAAACCATTAAAATAATCTATAATTTCAACAATTGTCATGGCACCTAATAAGAAGAATAAAATCTCAGCAGTTTTACCTAAATGATGCAGCAGTGTTTCTTGCAATAAATGATGTTTTTCTTCACTAGTAAAACTAGTAAAGCCTTCAACTAATGCGTGTGCTCCGGAATCAAACCAATTTGCAAAATTATCAATTCCAAAAGCTACCATTGCCCATAAAATAGACATCATAGCCAAGGCAGGAATTAATTTGTCTAATTTTAAATTATGCTCTAATGTAATTGCTAAATATCCTACTATAAATATTATAATAATGAGTGTTTCCATGTAAGTTTTTATAAATTAAATTGGTTAACAGATTTGTTTGAAAGTATTTTTAAAAGACCAACAAATATACTAAAAACTTATATGGGTTTTAAAAGTTTTTGCAATAACAATTATTTCTAAAATATATATTTATTAGAATTTCATCCCATTTACAGATTTAATAAAAATAAACTTAAAAAAGGCTTATATTTGTAGAATAGCAAACTTATTACTAATAACTTTATTAATTATGAATTTTAACTTAACAGAAGAGCAAATAATGATACGTGATGCTGCACGTGATTTTGCTAAAAACGAACTATTACCTGGTGTAATTGAACGCGATGAAAAACAACAATTTCCTGCAGAACAAATAAAAAAAATGGGAGAACTCGGTTTTTTAGGTATGATGGTTGACCCAAAATACGGAGGTAGTGGTTTAGATACCGTTTCATATGTATTAGCAATGGAGGAAATTTCTAAAATAGACGCTTCAGCTTCAGTTGTTATGTCGGTAAACAATTCTTTAGTTTGCTGGGGTTTAGAAACTTATGGGACAGAAGAACAAAAACAAAAGTATTTAGTTCCATTGGCAACCGGCGAAATAATTGGAGCATTTTGTTTAAGCGAACCCGAAGCTGGTTCCGATGCTACTTCGCAAAAAACAACTGCCATTGACAAAGGTGATCACTACCTTTTAAACGGAACAAAAAATTGGATTACTAACGGAGGAACTGCAAGCGTATATTTAGTAATCGCCCAAACCGATGTTGAAAAGGGACATAAAGGCATAAATGCTTTAATTGTTGAAAAAGGAATGGAAGGTTTTGCTGTTGGTACAAAAGAAAATAAATTAGGAATTCGAGGTTCCGATACACATTCTTTAATGTTTACTGATGTAAAAATTCCAAAGGAAAATAGAATTGGAGAAGACGGTTTTGGTTTTAAATTTGCCATGAAAACACTCGCAGGAGGAAGAATTGGAATTGCCTCTCAAGCTTTAGGGATAGCTTCTGGTGCATACGAGTTGGCTTTAAAATACTCTAAAGAGCGTAAAGCCTTTGGAAAAGAAATAAGCAAACACCAAGCAATTGCCTTTAAATTAGCTGATATGTCAACCCAGATTGAAGCTGCACGTATGTTATGTATAAAAGCTGCCTGGGAAAAAGATCAAAAAATAAATTACGATTTAAGTGGTGCAATGGCAAAATTATATGCTGCTGATATGGCAATGGCAGTAACTGTTGAAGCTGTTCAAATTCACGGTGGTTATGGGTTTGTAAAGGAATATCACGTTGAGCGTTTAATGCGTGACGCCAAAATTACACAAATTTACGAGGGTACTTCCGAAATTCAAAAAATTGTTATTTCAAGAAGTATTTTACAGGATTAAAATATTTTGGGCGTGACGGCAAAGAATAATTGCCGTCACGTCTTTCATTAAATTTTTTGCTCATAGGATAAAACTACACTTTTTAACCACAACATAACGACTTCCTTTATAATCGTACCTTTTTCTTAATTTAAATAGACAAACGTTTATTTATTTAGGAATTTTCTATTGAAAATCTATTTTTAATCCTTCAAACGTTATAATATAAATTAACCATTTTACTAATAAACTAAAGTTTTCTAATATCATATTTTAAAACTTCTATCTATTCCCTTTAAATTAAGCTATTTAGTATTGTTATATTTCACTTTTAAATTTCATTTAAATTATAAATAATATAATTTATCAAAAAACAATTATAAATTATTAATGAATGAATGTTTATTCATATATTTGCAAACGAAATATAATACTAAAACCTATGGCACGAAAAATAGATGAAGAGAAGTTAGTTCGCATAAAACAAGCAACAATGAAAACAATTGTTGACTTCGGAATAGAAAGAACAACAATTGCTATGATTGCTAAAAACGCCAACGTTAGTGGCGGATATTTATACAGACTTTATAGTGGTAAACAAGCATTAATAAATGAATTATACTACGATAAAGTTACTGCATTAATTAGTGAATTAGAATTTCTAATCAGTTTAAAACATACAAGCATTGCTCCAATTATAAAAACCTTTATTCAAAATAGAATTGTATATGCCATAAACGAGTCTGAGGCTTCAAAATTCTTTTATCAACTACTTCATAATGATAATTTTATACTGCCTAAAACTCTAAAAGAAAAAAGTATTTCATTAATGAAACAACTTCTTGATATTGGACAAAAATCTGGTGAAATAGGTGAAAATGTTGAATTATTAGATATTAACTATCATATTTTTACGTATGTAATTGATTATATTCATTTTAAAAGAGCCAACTTTTTAGGGATTGAAAAAACAACAAATAATGACGTTATTTATTTGACTAACAACATTTTAAACATATTAAAAAAAGATTGTTAATAATGCTTACTCATTTAAAATTGGTATTAAAACCAACTGCAAAAAAAATTACTATTCTTATAGTTTTCATTACAACTAGTATTTCCTCTCAAGAATTATCACTAAAAGAAGCTTACAATTTAATGCTTTCTAAAAATGGGGATTTAAATGCTTCGCAACATGAAGTGAATACAAAACAAGAAGAACAAAAAGCCGTAAAAAGTTTGTGGTATCCTTCACTTAGCCTTTCAGCTACTTATTTACATTTAGACAAAGACATTGCCGTCGATTTAAATGAACAACGCGCAATGGTTAGTAGAATTATTGGAGTAGCCAACCCTGCACTATTAGGTGACTGGAATTTTTCAATACAAGACAAAAACTTAGGTTTTGCAACGGCAGATATTGAATGGCCCATTTTTGCTGGTGGAAAAATAAATGCTGCAAATAAAGCTTCAAAAATTAACTATGAGCTTTCTGAAAATCACCATAAAATAAAAGAAAATGCGTTAACCATTAAATTAATAGATTATTATTTTAAACTTAAACTAGCCAAAGAAGCAAAAGATCTGCGTAAAAAAGTTTATGAAACTATTCAATTACATAGCAATCACGCAACTAAATTATTCGAAAACGGAATTATTCCAGAAGTAGAAACTTTAAACGCAAAAGTTGCTTTTTCAAATGCAAAACGAGAATTATTAGCTGCACAAAAGGATGTGTCTTTAGCGGCTACCGCTATTAAAAATTTAATTGGAGGAAAAACATTTAGTACAACTTCTACAGCTTTTATAATTCCAACAATTCAAACTTCTTTACATGAATTTCAGAATGAAATGATTCAAGAAAATGAACAACTTAAATTTTTAGAAAAAAATGAAGAATTAGCTAAAATAGGAGTAAAAGTTGAAAACAGCGAGTATTATCCAAAAGTAGCTTTATTTGGTAAACACACCTTATGGAAAGACAATCTATCGCTTTTAGAAAACAAATGGTTGGTTGGTGTTGGTGCAACCTGGCAATTATTTAACGGTTTCGAAAGAGATCATAAAATTAAAGCTGCAAAATATAAAGTTTTACAAGTACAACAATTAGAAAAACAAGCCAAATTAAATTTGTTAACCTATACCGAAAAATTATATAACGATTTAGAAAAACAACGAGAACAATACGATAGTTTAAATACTGATGAGGCCTTAGCTGAAAAATTAAAATTTATGAGAACCCGTGCTTTTGAAGAAGGTACCGGAACTTCACTCGAAGTAATTGATGCTACATTACAACTTGCTCAAATTAAATTATTTAAAATTAAAGCACTCTACCATTATAATACAACCTACGGAGAATTAATGGTAAACCTTAATAAAACTGAAAATTTCTTGAACAAAATTTAATATGA
>NZ_JBFLKT010000196.1:0-4598 GCF_040883305.1 Lutibacter sp. | reverse complement strand
TTATACGGTTGATGTAACTTATTTTACGGGTTTACCAATTGTTTATATCAATACAGATGGCAATGTTGCAATAGATTCTAAAGACGATGAAGTAGATGGTTTTTTTAGTATAGATGGTGTTCGAAATTTTGATGGATTTGAAACTTCTGAAATGGAAATTCGGGGAAGAGGAAATTCTACCTGGTATTTGCATCCTAAAAAGCCTTATCAAATGAAGTTGAGTGATAAAGCCGAAGTATTGGGAATGCCAAAAGATAAAAAATGGATATTTTTAGCGGAACATTCAGACAAAACTTTAATGCGCAATAAAATAGCTTTTGACATGGGCCATTTGAGCACATTAGAATATACTCCAAGATCTGAATATGCTGAAGTTTTTGTTAATAATGAGTATTCTGGGACATACAATATTTCACAAAAAGTAGAAGAAAGTAGTAACAGAGTTAATTTAGGCGATACAGGTTATTTATTAGAAATTGACCAGTTGGATAGATTAGATCCCGATGATGTGTATTTTAGAACCAACGATTTTTTAATAAATATTAAAGAACCAAATTTAGAATATAACAGCACAGAATACACATATATTAAAGATTTAGTAAATGAATTTGAAACTATTTTAAAAAGCAGTGAATTTAAAGATCCAATTTCAGGCTATGCTAAATACATTGATGTAGATAGTTTTATAGATTGGTATCTAATTAGTGAAATTACAAAAAATCAGGATTCAAGAGATTTTTCAAGTATATTTTTAAATGTAATGCCTGGTGAGAAAATTAAAATGGGACCACTTTGGGATTTCGATTTAGCCTTTGGAAACGTAAATTATTCCGATGCAACCAATCCAAATGGTTTTTGGGTAAAAGATCATAAATGGTACGCCCGCCTTTTTCAAGACCCTGCTTTTGTTACCAAAGTAAAGTCTCGATTTACTTATTTTAAAAATAATGAAAATGCTATTTTAAACAACATGGATTTTTATGCAGACTATCTTAAATATGCGCAACAAGAGAACAATAATAAATGGAATGTTTTAGGAAATTATATTTGGCCAAATCCCGTATTTTTTAATACGTATCAAGAAGAAGTAGACCACCTAAAAAATTGGTATTCACAACGTATGAATTGGTTACAAACCGAGTATAATAATTTGTAAATTATAAAACTTAAAATAATTAAAAAATGTTTAAAACATATAGAAAAGTACTTTTATCAATTTTTGTGTTCTCATTTTGCATTTATATAACTGCACAAGAAAATTTGCTAATAAATACCTATAATAGGTCTTCAATAAGTTTAAATGGCGATTGGAATTATATTGTGGATCCTTATGAAAATGGTTTTTATAATTACCGTTACGAACCTTTTGAAAATCAGACAAAACCGGGAAATGGAGCATTTTTCATCAATGCAAAACCAAAGGATAAAACAGATTTGGTAGAATATGATTTTGATTTGTCAGATGTTATACAAGTTCCAAGTGATTGGAATACCCAAAAAGAAAATTTATTTTATTATGAAGGTACTGTTTGGTATAAAAAATCTTTTGACTATGTAAAAATGAATCAAGACAATCGTGTTTTTGTCTATTTTGAAGCTGTAAATTACCAAGCAGATGTCTATTTTAATGGTGAAAAATTAGGAACTCATATTGGAGGTTTTACACCTTTTAATTTTGAAGTAACCGAACTTTTAAAAGAAAGCGACAATTTTTTAATTGTTAAAGTTGATAACAAACGTAAAAAAGAAGCGGTTCCAACACTAAATACAGATTGGTGGAATTATGGTGGAATTACTAGAGATGTAAAATTAGTAGAGGTTTCAAATAATTATATTCAAGATTATTTCATTCAGTTAAACCCAAAAAATAATCAACAAATAAGAGGGTTTGTACAACTAAATGGAACTGATATTTCTGAAAAGGAGATTCTTGTAAGCATTCCAGAACTTAAAATTAACACCAAGGTTTTAACCAATGAGCAAGGGATTGCATCCATTGAAATAAAATCAAAAAAAATAAATTATTGGTCAACTCAAAACCCTCACTTATATACTGTTATTTTAACATCAGAAAGTGATGAAATTAAAGACCAAATAGGTTTTAGAACCATAAAAACAAGTGGGCAAGAAATTCTTTTAAATGATGAAAAAATATTTTTAAAAGGAATTTCTATTCACGAAGAAAGTCCAATAAAAGGAGGGAGAGGTTCTACTATAGAAGATGCTCAGCAACTATTAAATTGGGCAAAAGAACTGGGTTGTAATTATGTGCGTTTAGCGCATTATCCTCATAACGAGCATATGGTTCGGTTAGCAGATAAAATGGGAATATTAGTTTGGGAAGAAAATCCAGTTTATTGGACTATAGCTTGGGATAATATAGAAACCTATAAAAATGCTGAAAACCAATTAACGGAAGTTATAAATAGAGACAAAAACAGAGCCTCGGTTATTATTTGGTCAATGGCAAATGAAACACCAACTAGTGAACCGCGCAATATTTTTCTAACTAATTTAGCTGCACACACACGTAAACTTGATCCAACCAGATTAATAAGTGCAGCATTAGAGCAAAGTAATTTTGAAGGAAATGCAACTATTAGAACAATACATGATTCTTTTGCTGATGTTGTTGATGTGTTAAGTTTTAATCAATATGTTGGTTGGTATGATGGTTTACCAGAAAAATGCGGACAGATTACTTGGAAAATAACACAAAATAAACCTGTTTTAATTTCTGAATTTGGAGCAGGAGCAAAAGTTGGTTTACACGGTGATAAATTAACACGATGGACTGAAGAATATCAGGAAGATGTATATATTCAAACATTAAAAATGATTGAAGGAATTGAGCAGTTACAAGGCTTTTCACCTTGGATTTTAGTCGATTTTAGATCGCCCAGACGTGTTCTACCTAAAATTCAAGATGGATGGAATAGAAAAGGTTTAATTTCTGAAGACGGACAAAAAAAGAAAGCATTTTTTATACTGAAAAACTATTACGACGGCAAAAATGCTTCTAATTAAAAAGGGAATTGTACATACTGCCTAATTGTCATTTGTAAAGTTCTGGCTCGATTTTCGACTACAAAAACGTATGAGTAAAACAAAAGTATCATTCTGGTGGGCATTTAAGGAATTTATTTGGCCAAGAAAACGAATTATTTTTATAGGTTTAGTATTAATAATGGCTAAAAGTTTATCCAGTTTGGTATTGCCTTATGCTAGTAAAAACTTAATTGATGATGTAATTCCGTCGAAAGATATGAGTGCATTAACTACGTTAATAATTATTGTATGTGGTGCAATCCTTATTCAGGCAATAACATCGTTTTCTTTAACGCGTTTGTTAAGTGTAGAAGCACAACATTTAATATCGCTGTTAAGAGCAAAAGTTCAAAGAAAACTGTTAACATTGCCAATAAGTTTTTTCGATAATAATAAATCCGGAGCTTTAGTTTCTAGAGTAATGACAGATGTTGAAGGAGTTAGGAATCTTGTTGGTACCGGTTTAGTACAATTAGTTGGAGGCTCTATTACTGCAATAATTTCATTGGTTATATTAATAAAAATAAATGCGTTAATGACCCTTTTCGTGTTGGTTCCAGTAGCAATTTTTGCTGTTGTTGCACTAAAAGCTTTTGGATATATTCGTCCAATTTTTAGAGCACGTGGAAAAATTAACGCAGAAGTAACGGGTAGGTTGACAGAAACATTAAATGGAGTTCGTGTAATTAAAGGTTTTAATGCAGAAGAACAGGAAAATAAAAGTTTTGAAAAAGGGGTAGAGCAATTGTTTTTAAATGTGAAAAAGAGTTTGACTGCAACTGCACTAATGACAAGTTCTTCAACGTTTTTATTAGGATTAGCATCCGCAGGAATTATGGGAATAGGTGGTTATTTTATTATGAATAACACTATGACTTACGGTGAATTTGTGTCTTTTACATTGTTTTTAGGGTTTTTAATTGCACCAATTGTACAAATGAGTAATATTGGAAGTCAGTTAACCGAAGCTATGGCAGGTTTGGATAGAACCGAAGAGTTAATGAATATGACTGAAGAAGACAATCCTGAAGTGAGAACTGAAGTTTTAGATAAAATTGAAGGAGATATTTTGTTTGAAAATGTTTCATTTAGTTATGAAAAAGGAAAAGAAGTATTGCATAATATTTCATTTAAAGCGCCAAAAGGAAGTGTAATTGCATTGGTTGGTTCTTCAGGTTCCGGTAAATCTACAATTGCAAGTTTGGCAGCATCGTTTTTAAACCCTTCAAATGGAATAATTTCTATTGATGGAGCGGATATGTCTAAAGTAAATTTAAATAGTTTTAGAAGTAGGTTGGGAGTTGTTTTACAAGATGATTTTTTATATGAAGGAACTATTCGAGAAAATATTTTATTTCCAAGACCAAATGCTTCGGAAGAAGAATTATTAGAAGCCGTAAAAGGCGCTTATGTAGATGAATTTACGAATAGATTTGATGAAGGTTTAAATACGGTAATTGGTGAAAGAGGTGTGAAATTATCTGGAGGTCAACGTCAAAGAATTTCAATTGCCAGAGCTATATTGGCGAATCCGAAAGTGATAATTTTAG
>NZ_JBFLKT010000195.1:0-4015 GCF_040883305.1 Lutibacter sp. | reverse complement strand
GTGAATTTTTTTGGTCAATTCTATTTTATTAAAACCATTATGTCCAGTAAAATTTTGGTATGTTGGATGAAATGTTCCATCTTCGTCAACTAAATCTGCGATACATAAATAGCCTGTTTTATTCAATAAAGAATTGAATATTGTTACAGCTTTATCTATATTTTCAATATGATGCATGGTCATTAACGTATAAATAACATCTGTTTTTGAAATACTTTTTGAATCTTGTAGAACATCAATTAAAATAGGTTTAAAATTTTTTACTTTTAGTTGCTTTACTTTTTCTTTTAGCACTTTTATCATTCCTTCAGAAGTATCTACAAGGGTAATTTCATTAAAATAATTTTTTAATTGAAAACTTAATAATCCCGTTCCACAACCAAATTCCAATGCTTTCATTTTTTTTGAAGGTTGAATAAAATCAATTATTTCTTTAGCGAAAATCTTGGCTCTCTCTGTTTTTTCAGGATTGTTATCCCAGTTTTTAGCTTCTTTATTAAAGTGTTCTGAACTCATTTTAAAATTTATTTTTTTGGAGTATTTTGCATATAAAAAGTAATTTCACCTCCATTTTTAATGTCGTCATATTTTAATAATAAATCACTAATTATTTTTCCATTTATTGCAACTTTGTCAACATACACATTTTCTTTTCCTTGATTTACAGTCTTAATTGAAATAATTTTTCCGTTTTCTAAATTTATAATTGCGTTGTTTACCATTGGACTTCCAATAGCGTAATCATTTGAAGCCGGAGTAACAGGATAAAACCCTAAAGCACTAAACACATACCAAGCGCTCATTTGTCCGGCATCATCATTACCACACAAACCATCTTCACCATTACTGTACATAGTATCCATAATCATTCTAACCCGTTCTTGTGTTTTAAAAGGATCGTTTGTCCAATTGTACAAATAGGGCATATGATGTCCAGGTTCGTTTCCGTGTACATAATTCCCAATAATTCCATCGCGGGTTATATCTTCATTTTTTTCAATGTATTTGTTTTCAATTTCAGTGGTAAAAATATAATCTAAATGTGCTGAAAATTTATTTTTTCCACCCATTAATTCAATCATATTATCTATTTCCTGAGGAACATACAATCCATAATTTAACGCATTTCCTTCAATAAAACCTTGTCCGTGTGTATCTATTGGGTCAAATTCTTTACGCCAAGTTCCATCACTTAATTTTGGCCGCATATAACCAATTTCTTCATCATACACATTTTTAAAATTTTTAGAACGATTTAAATAGGTATTATAAACTTCTTCATTACCAGCTTTTTTGGCAATTTGAGCAATGCACCAATCGTCAAAAGCGTATTCTAAGGTTTTGGAAACGGAAGATGAACTTTTATCTTCAGGAACGTAACCAAGTTTCATATAGTCTCCAATGCCATCAAAATAGGTAAGTGTTGAAGTGTTTTCAGTAGCTTTTAACGCTTTGTTTATGTCAACATCTGTTGTTCCTTTTACAATGGCATCTGCAATTACAGAAACAGAATGGTAGCCAACCATACACCAGTTTTCATTGGCATAATGACTCCAAACGGGCAGCATTTTATGCACACTTTGATCCTGATGCGCCAACATAGATTTTACCATATCATTATTTCTTGAAGGCTGAATAATATTGAAAAGCGGGTGCAACGCTCGGTAGGTATCCCAAAGTGAAAAAATAGTATAGTTTGTAAAACCTTTTGATTGATGAATGTTTTGATCTAAACCTCTGTAAGAACCATCAACATCTTCATAAATAATAGGTCCTAACATGGTATGATACAATGCAGTGTAAAAAGTTTCTTTTTGTGCTTTTGTTTCAGTTTCTACAACTATTTTGTTCAGTTCTGTATTCCATTTTTGTTGGGTTTCTTGTTTTGTTTTTTCAAAATCCCAATGCGTAATTTCAGCTTTTAAATTTTTTAAAGCTCCAGCTGTACTTGTGTTAGAAAGTGCAAATTTTATTTTTATTTCTTCGTTTTCTTCAGTATCGAAATTAAAATAAGCTCTTATGTTTTTTCCTGCCATTTCTGGAAAATTTTCTTGCTCATTAAAGCGTCTGTAAAATCCATTGTATTTAAATTCATCATACTTTTTATGGCCATAACTTTTAAATGGTTTAGAAAATTGCATAGCAAAAAATACTTTTTTGGTGCGTGCCCAGCCATTTGTTTGGCGATAACCTGTTACTAATGAGTCGTTTTCAATTCTAACAAATGTCCATACATTTTTATCTTCATAATTGTAAATGTTTGAAATTAAATCTAAAATTATATGTGAATCTTCTGATTTTGGGAACGTATATTTATGAAACCCAACACGGTCTGATACTGTTAATTCAGCTTTAATATTATAATCATCTAAGGTTACTTTATAATAACCAGGTTCGGCATCTTCATTTTTATGTGAAAATTGGGAATGAAAACCACTTTGAGGAATTGTTGCATCTCCAGGTTCTAATGTTAGTTTGCCAGTTGTTGGCATTACCAAAAAATCACCTAGATCTGAATGTCCGGTTCCGCTAAAATGCGTATGACTAAAACCAAATATTGTGGAATCGTCATATTGGTAACCCGCACAATATTTATAGGTGTTTGGATTGTATTTTCCATCTATAAACATTGGTTGTTGGTTGGTTTCAGGACTTAACTGAACCATTCCAAAAGGAGCAGATGCACCTGGAAATGTGTGTCCCATATTTTTTGTACCAATAAATGGGTTTATATATGGAATTAAATTTTGGGTTTTTATATTGTTTGTTACCACGTTTTTATCAGTTTTGTTAACGCAAGAACTTACTAGTAGAACTGCAAAAATTATAAGTAAAATTTGTTTCATGTTATTCAATTGAAATTTGGTATTTTTCTAACAAACCAGCAATTCCATTAAAAGAGAATTTGGCATTCTTAATGTTGTTTGTTTCAGGATTGATGGAGTAGTTGTTTGAAGTTCTAAAATCTGTTTTTTCTAAATTAGTATTTTTAAAAATAGCTCTCTTTAAGTCGCAATTATCAAAAATTGAATATGATAAGTCTGCTTTGTCAAAATCGGTTTCTTCTAAATTACAGTTTACAAATTTGGTGTTTTTAAGTTTTAACTGATAAAATGAAGCTAAATTTAATTGACAATTATTAAAAGAAAAAGCTAGTAAAAAAGGATTACATTCACTAAAATTTAAACCGAATAATTTACATGTACTAAAAACAGCTTCTTTAAAAGAGGTGTTTTTTATGTATGAATTACTAAAATTGCAATCTTCAAAATTACATTCTACAAATTCATTATTTGAAAGATGCTGGTTAGAAAAGTTGCAGTTAATAAAAGTACAATTATCGTATTCACCTTTTGGAAAGCCATTTACGGTATAATCTTTTCCTTTAAAAGTTTTGCTGTCTATATAATTATCATTCATTTACATTAAATATGAATATTAATTTACTTTCAAATTTAGGTTAATTTCTTAAAATTAATAGTATATATTTAAAAACAAGTTGGTAATTAGAAGGTATTTTAATGTATGTTTTTTAAAATTAAAAATTTAGAATCCATTACATTTCCGGTCAAAATTAAATCTTTATAAGGTGCGGCAACAGTAGATCCAGACATTATTTTTCCATCATCTAAAAAAAGTTGTTTAATTGTATAATCGTTTTTTCCACGATACTTAATTTTTATAATTTCGGAAGGAGTAGTTTCTTTTTTTCCTTTTGCATAAGATGCAAACCTTAATAAATTTGGATGGGCTCCAATTAAAAGATTCCCTTCAATATCAAATTCTATATTATCAACTCCAGTTCCACAAAAAATATCTTCAATAAAAGTTAAATCTCAATTTTGCTCTTTTCTATAAACTTTTATTAGAAATTTTCTGGGTGAAGCCACAAAAATAAGATTCCGTTTTGCATTAAAATTTATTCCATTTGCATAGGCAATTCCGTTGGCGACTTCGCGATAATTTTCACCATCAAAATAAATAATATTAGATAGTGAAAAGCCCAAATAATCTT
>NZ_JBFLKT010000194.1:0-4604 GCF_040883305.1 Lutibacter sp. | reverse complement strand
CTAATTACCCAGCTTCTGAAGGTATTGTTTCTTTGTTAGAACCATTTATTGATACCGTTTTAATTTGTACAATGACTGCTTTAGTTATTATTTTTTACAATAGTGATGGTTTATTTGTATATGGAGGAGATGGAGCAGGAAGTGTAATAATTGATGGAGTTGCAGTTGGAGGTGTTAATTTAACTTCTATGGCATTTGAAGCTGTAATACCTTGGTTCCCTTATGTATTAACATTAGCGGTAGTTCTATTTGCAATTTCAACTATGATTTCTTGGTCGTATTACGGATTACAATCCTGGAAATTCTTATTTGGAAGAAGTAAAATTGCAGACATTACGTATAAAATACTATTTATTATTTTTATTGTAATAGGTGCAGCTGCATCTATGAAAGCAGTATTTGACTTTTCAGATGCTATGATTCTGGCACTAGTATTTCCAAATATGATTGGACTATTATTTTTATTCCCAATTGTTAGAAAAGAATTGGTTAAATACTTAGAAGCACTTAAAATAAAATTAACGTTCATTAAATAAATTATCTGAACTTATTATAAATCCCATTTCTTGCAAAACAACGTTTAAGAAATGGGATTCTCTTTTAATAATAACATAGCGTTTACCTCAAAAGGCACTATTTACAAAAAATTAATAGCTAAAATTTTCAGTTTTATTTACTCAAAAAAATACATATTAAATTTTGATTCATAAAAATATATTTGTAAATTTAAACAATTGAAAATGTTTTATTTCAATATTTTAATAATATTACTTCGGTAATACCTCACCTCAAAAACAGTTTTCACCTCAGAAAATAGTTTGTCATCCCAGATCATAATTTTGTAGAATTACCATTGTAAATATTTTGTTAAAAAAATATTTAATAATGGTTTGTAATACTACATAAATTTATGAAAAATCGATTATTAATTTAATAAAATGTATTATGAAAAAATTAGATTTTTTAAAAATTGTAATTGGATTATTTTTGGGTCTTGTAATCTTTTCTTGTAACAAAGATGATTCAAATTTAATCTTATCGGAACAACTTGAAAAACAAGAAGTTGTGTTTAATGTGAATGATTTTTTACCACAAAAATTATCTTCTAAAGGTTTATTTAGTGCAAAAGATAATGGTGATAGTCCTAACGATGAAAGTGTGCCAAATTGTGTAGATATGGAACCTGGTTATGTAGATGTAACAATAATAGGACCAGATCAAATTACTACAACCTATATGTTAAATTTAGTTACACTCGCAAACAAAACAGAAACAGAGGTTCTTAAATTAACACCTGGAGTTTATATTGTTACAGATTTTGTTGTAAGAGCAGCTGATGGAACATTATTATGGGCTTCACCTAGAGAGGGAAGTTATTATGAACAACTTTGGGATTTAACAGGTGTTGATCTTGAGTTTGTAGTTCCTGTATTTGATAAACTTAGAGTTGAAATTGATGTGCTGTGTTATAGACCGTATGATTATGAAAATTTTGGATTTGTATGGTTTAAATATGCAGTAACAGAAATTCATACAGTTTGTTTCTATGGAGATATATGTACTAAGTTTTTTGAAGAATGGCATACTTATCAAGGTGATTTGAGAAATCCTTATTTACTTCAAACTTTTATGGGGTATGATTTCCCAGCTATTTTTAAGGTAATTGTTAGAAATGCAGCAGGAGCTATTGTAAATGATGTTGATCAAAATAGCAATGCTGAATATTTTGGTATTGGACAACCACTTTGTATAGAGTATCCAGACCAAGTTGAAATAGATGGTGAAATTTTTACATTTGAAATTTGGCTAGCAATGCCAGATGGTACTTTTATGCAAATTTATGAAGGAACCTTTGATGATACAGCTATGGCAGAAGTTGGAAATCCAGAATCATTTGGAGGAACTGATGGGGTATTTGATTTTGTTGTAGGAAATTGTTCTTACGATGGAAACGATGCTAATTTAGAATTACTACCTTGGATACCAATTCCAGAAAGTGCAGATATGAGTATATTTGCACCAGGAGAACCATTGTCTGAAGAATTAATAGTAGCTACATTTACTAATATTTTACCGATGCCTATCCCTGGTATTATTGAAGAGGGTGTACCTTATAACACATTGTGTGGTGAAGAATTTATTACTATAAATCCAGCATTTGATTATCGAGTTATGTTTTATTCATCTATGGATAGAGAACTTCCTGGATCTAATTTCCCAGCAGAATATTTAGATTACCCATGGGGTTCTATAAATTGGCTTGCTAATAACTGTGAAACGGTAGCAGCAGTTGAAGGTTGGGATTATGTGCAATTTGCACTTTGGTATTTAATTGGAGATGCTACAGGTGTTCCTTCAGTAAGAGGACAAAATAACGCATTGGCTCAAGAAGCAGCTTTGCACCCAAATTTTATCCCTACTGTAGGTGATTATGCTTGTGTATTGGTAAAACCTGTTGCAATACTTAACGGGCCTAGAGCGCTTGAAGACCCTATTCAATTACTTTTATTAAGAGTAGATCCTTGATAAAAGAGTGTTATAAAAAGATTTTGAAAAAAGAAAATTTGTTTATGTAAATAAAGAAGTAATTATAAATACTATAAAAAATGTTTGTTGTAAAGTTAATTTAATAAATTTGTAATTATAGCATAAATAAAAATCAAGATTTTTCAAAATATGAATGTATTTAAATCCCATTTCAGGTTTAACAAACGCCAAAGAAATGGGATTTTCTTTTTGCTACTTATTATAGTTATATTCCAGACTAGCTTCTTTTTGGTAGATTTTTCTTCAAATAAACCAACTGATTTTTCTCAAAATGAAATTGCAGATTTTAAAAAAGAACAAGATTCTTTAATCAATATAGCAATTCAAGAGAGTAAACCTAAAATTTTCCCATTCAATCCTAATTACATAAACGATTTTAAAGGCTATCAACTAGGTATGAATGTTGATGAAATTGATAGACTAATAACCTTTAGAAAATCAGGTAAATTTATTAATTCCATAAAGCAGTTTAAAATTGTTACTAAAGTTAGTGACAGTTTATTAAATAAAATAAGTCCCTATTTTAAATTTCCAGATTGGGTAACTAATAATAATAATACATCAAATATTAGTTTTAAAAAAATTAGAAAGGAAGACATAGAAGTTAAAGATCTTAACTTGGTTACGAGTAGCGATTTAATAAAAATTAAAGGAATTGGAGAAAAAACGGCTGAAAGGATACTTAGTTATAGAGATAAATTACAGGGTTTTACATTCAGCGATCAACTTTATGAAGTGTATTATTTAGAAAAAGAAATTGCAGACAAAGCATTAGAATATTATAAAGTGCTTTTAAAACCCAACATTCAAAAAATAAATATAAATACAGCTTCATTTAAAGAAGTATTATCAATTGTTTATATTGACTACGAGCTTACTAAGAAAATTTTTAATTATAGAGATGAAGTGGCAGAAATTCAATCTTTAGATGAATTAAAAAAAATTGATGGTTTTCCAATTGAAAAATTTAATAGAATAACCTTATATTTGGTGGCTGAATAAATTTATAATTAAACAGTCAACCATTAAATGAATAACATGTATTTTACTGAGGAACACGAGTCGTTTCGACAAAGTTTTCGAGATTTCCTACTAAAAGAAGTAGTTCCCTATGTTAATAAATGGGAAAAACAAGGTTTTGTAGATAAACAAATTTGGAAAAAATTTGGAGAAATGGGCTATTTTGGATTAAATTATCCTGAAGAGTTTGGAGGTTTAAATTTAGATCTTTTTTATACAGTTATTTTTTTAGAAGAAATGCAGAAAGTAAATTCAGGTGGATTTGCAGCCGCTATGTGGGCACATACATATCTGGCAATGACGCATTTAAATGCTGAAGGAAGTAAATTTATAAAAGAAAAATATTTAGTTCCAAGTATAAATGGCGAAAAGGTTGGATGTCTTTGTATTTCCGAACCATTTGGAGGATCTGATGTGGCAGGAATGAGAACTACTGCAACAAGAAAAGGAGCTAATTATATTTTAAATGGATCTAAAACATTTATAACAAATGGTGTTTTTTCCGATTATTTGGTGGTAGCAGCAAAAACAAGTCTAGAACTTGGTAATAAAGGAATGAGTATTTTTGTTTTGGATAGAGAAACTAATGGAATTTCAGCAACAAATTTAGAAAAACTAGGGTGGAAAGCTTCAGATACTGCGGAAATTGCATTTGACAATGTAATTATTCCAGCAGAAAATTTGTTGGGAGAAGAGAATAAAGGTTTTTCTTATATAATGCAGCATTTTGCTTTAGAAAGAGTAATTATGGGAGTGAATGCCCATGCGAGAGCCGAATTTGCTTTAAACTATGCAATTCAATATATGTCCGAAAGAAAAGCTTTTGGAAAAACGATAGACCAATTTCAAGCTTTAAGGCACAAAGTAGCAGATATGGCAAGTGAAGTTGAAATGTGTAAAGAGTTTAATTATTCTGTGATTTATAGGTTAGATAAAGGTCAATATGTTGTAAAGGAGGCAAGTATGTCTAAATTATTATCTACCAAAATGGCCGACGAAGTTATATATCAATGTCTTCAGTTATTAGGAGGTTATGG
>NZ_JBFLKT010000193.1:0-3571 GCF_040883305.1 Lutibacter sp. | reverse complement strand
TTTTTCTTATTGTCTGCATCAACAACATACCAAGGCACTTGTTTGGTATCTGTATGAGCAAACATAGCATCTTTAGCTTTTGAATATTCCATCCATCTTGAACGAGATTCTAAATCCATTGGACTAAACTTCCAACGCTTCAATGGGTTTTCAATTCTGCTTTTAAACCTTTTTTCTTGCTCTTCATCACTCACCGAAAACCAATATTTTAAGACAATTATTCCCGAACGAACAAGCATTCTTTCAAATTCTGGACACGAGCGTAAAAACTCATTATATTGATTTTCTGAACAAAAACCCATCACCTTTTCTACTCCTGCTCTATTGTACCAACTTCTATCGAATAAAACTATTTCTCCTGCAGCAGGTAAATACGGAACGTAACGTTGAAAATACCATTGCGTTTTTTCTCTTTCGGTAGGAACACCTAAAGCAACTACCTTACAAACTCTTGGATTTAATGGCTCAGTAAATCTCTTTATAGTACCTCCTTTACCGGATGCATCCCTACCTTCAAAAACAACAACTACTTTTAATCCTTTATTTTTTACCCATTCTTGAAGATGCACTAATTCTTTATGCAATATTTCAAGTTCAGCTTCATAGTTTAACTTCTTCTTTCTTTCAGTTTTAGTTTTTGAATCTGCCATACGCTAATGTAATAAAAAATATAAAAAAAGCCTCCAAATTGGAGGCTTTTTGTTATAAACAATTAAATTACTATTCTAATCCTAAGGCTTTTAAGCCTTGCTCAAAAATAACATCTACAGGAATATTTTGTTCGCTTAGCATATCTAAATCTTTCTGTAAGTCTTCAGAAATTATTCCTTTTTCAGCAACCAATTTTGCAACACCATCATAATCACCATTTCCTTGTAAAGTCAAAATTATAGTTGATAATTCTTCCATTGCAGTCTGCATTTTATCGTAATTCACTTTATACGTTCCATCGTCATTTTTAGTAAATGCTTCTTTTTCTTTAAAGAAATTAAAACGAATCATATTTGCTTTTCCATGTGCACTTGAAGCTCCAAAACGAACAGATCTAAAAATTCCAGCCATAAAAGTGGTCATATAATCTTTTATATCTCCATCTATTTCACCTTTTTTATGCAATTGTTGCACCATATACAATCCTAAAATATCAGCTTTACCTTCTTCTAAAGCAGAGGCTAATTCTTTTAAAGAATTTCTTACAGTTCCTTTATTATTTATAGTGTTTTTAATTCCTAAACCATGGGCAACTTCATGGAACATTGTATTGGCAAAAAAAGCATCAAAAGTAACGTAATTGCGTTGACTTTCATCTATAATTTTTTCAGTAATTGGAAGCATTATTTTATCAAATTTTGCACGCATTGCATTTTTAAGTTGCAACCTTCTTGTTCCTTTTTGCAACTGAACTTCTTCATCATTTGGAAGATTAATAGCAATTGTTTTTCCTCCAGAATTACAATCACCTGCGTAATACACAACATCATACGCATTTAAATCTGAATCTGTTCCTGGTGTTTCCTTTTTGTATGCTTCATCTACAGGCAAGCCTTTTTGTAATTCAGGTAAAAACTGTGCGAATTTCTCTAATTTTTTACTCCAAACTTGATCTTTTATTAATACATACGCTTCGTGCGATGCCTTATTCCCAAAAAGCTGATCCTCATAAGTTTCAATTGGTCCAATTACAATATCTAGTGTATTCGTTTTCATATCCATCCAAGCCAGATCACTAGCTTGGTATTCGTCATTTAAAAATGCTTTTGCACGTAATTCTAAATAGTTTTTCAGCCCTGCATTAACTGCTAATTTTGATGCTTCTATTAACAAATCTGAAACTTCTTTTACTTGACTTTCAAATTGTCTATGGTACCAAATTGTTTTTAAACTTCCATCATCATTTCTTCTAATAAAAGTGTACAAACTTGATTTATTATCGGAGGAAAATGCTTCAAATTCATCTTTAGTCAAGTCTTTAGGATAATAATTTGCACCTAATGGTTTTTCTCCTATTCCTTCAACAAAAGGTTTATTCCCGTCCAATCTATCCCAAGGTCCATAATTTATCTCTACAAATTTTTTGGTATCCTCGTTAGATATTTTAGTCATTAAAGCCTCCTTATCTCCATAAGCTTCAAACCAAAATAATGCGTTCATCTTGTCTGCCGCTTTTATTAATAATGGTAACATTTTGCGTTCATTATCCGTTAACACACTTAAGTCTGAAGTTAATTTAAAAGGCACATATTTACCTAAATTTTTTTCCATATCGGTCAAATTTTCTTCAACCGTTACCTGTTTTACAGGTTTCCGTGCTTCTTTATCTTCCTTGCAAGAAAATAAAATTGTAACAACTAGTAGTACAACTATTTTTTTCATGTGTATTTATTATTTTTTAAACGGTTTTCCCGAAGCTTCGGGACTGCTCGATAATAATCATTTTATTGATGATAAACTTTTAGCAAGCTCGTTTCAAAATTAGTTATGTAAATTAAAGTTTAAAATTAAGTAAAAAAATTATCATTTCTTAAACTATCCATTTTAAAATCATTAGATAAATTCAATTTTCAAAATTCTTTTGTTTGCATTATTCATTCAGTTTTTTGAGAATAGAAATTTGTCTTTATTTGATTTATTGAACCACAACTAAAATAATCATTTTATTTTTCTAATCTACTTATGACTGTTTCAACTAAAAGTAGTTGTGTGGGTTATCATTTACCTTAGGAAGCACGCACCCAACTGAAAATTCATAAGGATTTTCAAAAATAGACGGGATCGAGCAATTAATTATAGCCAGTGCTGTTCGTTTTTTTTATTCGATTAATTTTTCAAAATTATTGTCTGTCAAGATCTGAATATTTTTTGTAATTTTTTCAATATCCCAATCCCACCATTTAAGTTCTAAAAGTTTTGAAATTATATCTTCTGAAAATCGCTTTTTGATTTCTTTTGCAGGGTTTCCCCCAACAATAGAATAAGGATTAACATCTTTAATTACTGTTGCGTTTGTAGCAATAATCGCCCCGTCTCCAATTGTTACTCCCGCCATTATTGTAGCGTTGTAACCAATCCAGACATCATTTCCGATATTAATATCTCCTTTTCGTGGATAGGATTTTCCGTCCATAGCGTTTTCCCAACCATTTCCAAAAATTGCAAAAGGATAAGTAGTCAGCGAATTTGTCAAATGATTTGCTCCATTCATAATAAATTTTACATCAGAAGTAATCATACAAAACTTTCCGATAATGAGTTTATCACCTACAAAGTCAAAATGATATTTTACATTTTTTTCAAAATTTTCTACATTTTCAAAATCATCATAATATGTGTAATCCCCAATAATAATGTTAGGATTTTTCACAATATTCTTTAAGAAACAAAGCCTGCCATAATTGGTCAGTGGAAATTTAGTGCTCTTATTTGGTCCTTTCATAATTTATTTTATTATCTCTGTTTTGGAGTTTTCAAATTACACACGCGGTGTTTTTATAAGATTTGTCCTACTGGAAAATCGGAGATTTTTAGGATGATGCAAATCGTTTGTTGAATGTTTGTCGGTTTAAATTTTATG
>NZ_JBFLKT010000192.1:0-4994 GCF_040883305.1 Lutibacter sp. | reverse complement strand
ATATACGCACGAAGAACAAGCTGTTAAAATACAATGTTCCGATTGCCATTTTAAAGAAAAACCAAATACAATACCGTATGATTCTTTAGATGCGGAAAGTTTGTTGGTTTTTTTACATAGAGATTACAAACATTATGATAAAGAGGTAATTGCCGTTGAAAAAAGTGGTCATCCCTTAGTAAATACATTTATAGATGCTGTTGGAAATGCTTTTTTAATTGGTAAAAAAGATGGGAAATTACATCCTTTAAATCCCCAACCAGAAATTTGTTCGAGAGATAATGCACACAAAAATGTTAGCTGTGCAACTTGCCATTCTTCTTGGACAACACGTTGTATTGGTTGTCATAATGAATATGATAAAAACGAACCAAGAGCTTTTGATTTGTTAGATAGAAAATACGGAAAAGGGCAGTGGAAAGAATTTGTTGCGGAGTTTTCATCATCACTTCCTGCAATGGGAGTTCGTTCAAATTCTGAAGGGAAACATATTGAACCAGCAGTTCCGGGAATGATTTTAACTATTGATAAAGGAAGTTATACAGGAAAAGAACTAGGCGAAGATGTGTCATTTCATAGATTGTATGCGCCAAACTCTCCTCATACAACTACTTCAAATGTAAGAGATTGCAAAAGCTGTCATTCAAATCCAGAAACATTAGGTTATGGAAAAGGAACATTGTCTTTTGAAATTACAGAAGGAAAAGGAACTTGGCAATTTACTCCGGAATATGCATTAAATGAAAATGACAATTTGCCAGAAGATGCCTGGATTCCATTTTTAAAAGAAGTTGAAGAAGGAACAGTAAATTCTACGAGAACCGATTTTAGACCATTTACTGTAAAAGAACAGCAACAATTATTGTTGGTTGGAGCTTGTTTGCAATGCCATAAAGAAGATTCTAAAGTAATGGCAGAGAGCTTAATAATTGGTATTGAACCCTTATTGAAAAAATTAGATAAAAGTTGTACATTGCCATCATGGTAAAAACTTAAATTAAATGATAAAAAAAATTGCTTTTTTCGTATTTTTATTAGTTTCAGTATTAGACATTATTGGAATTATTTTTAAAATAGATAGTCTTACTTTTATTTTTAAACCTTTTATTCTTTTAGCACTTTTATTTTTATATTCTCAATCGGTGGAATCTAGAAATAAGTGGTATGTAATGGCATTAATTTTTAGTTTTTTTGGTGATGTATTTTTATTGTATTCTGGAGAAAATGTTTTTAAATTTGGGTTGGGATTCTTTTTAATTGCACATCTTCTTTTTATTATAATTGTTGTAAAAAGAATTAAAAAAGTTTCAATTTTAAATAGTTTTATACCAATAATTTCGTTTGGTATTGTGCTGTCTTTACTGCTATTTTTATTGAAAGACACCTTAAGGGATTTACTTATACCAGTGGTAATTTATGGAGTAGTTATTTCTATTTTTGGTATTGTTTCGTTGATAGACTTTTTGAATACCAAAAGCAAAAAATCTTTATTAATGTTATTAGGAGCAATAGTTTTTATTGTATCTGACTATATTTTAGCCATTAATAAGTTTTATTATGAAGCATTAATTTTTCAAGTAGCCGTTATGGTTACATATATTTCTGCTCAATATTTAATTTATTGTTCAATGGTTTTAGATGAAAAGAAAGAAAATTAAATTAGTTTTTATAGAGGGATGTTTCCATGTTTTCTTTTTGGTTTGTTAATTTCTTTATTTTCTAGCATTTGAAAAGCTTTAATTAGTTTTCTTCGAGTGTTTTTTGGATAAATAACTTCATCAATAAAACCGCGTCTTGCGGCTCTATATGGGTCTGCAAATTTTAATGCGTATTCAGTTTCTTTTTCTTTTAACTTTTCTTCAGGGTTATCGGCAGATTTAATTTCGTTTTTAAAAATAATCTCAGCAGCACCTTTTGCACCCATTACGGCTATTTCGGCTGTTGGCCAGGCAAAATTCATGTCTGCACCAATATGTTTAGAATTCATTACATCATAGGCACCTCCATAAGCTTTGCGAGTAATTACGGTTAGTTTTGGAACTGTAGCTTCACTTAAAGCATATAATAATTTAGCACCATTTTTAATAATTCCGTTCCATTCTTGATCCGTTCCGGGTAAAAATCCAGGAACATCAACTAATACTAATAATGGAATATTGAAGCAATCGCAAAAACGCGTAAATCTCGCAGCTTTAATGGAACTATTTGTATCTAAACAACCTGCTAATTGCATTGGCTGATTGGCAACAATTCCAATACTTCTTCCTGCAAGTCTGGAAAAACCTACAATAATATTTTCAGCATAATCTTTTTGAATTTCAAAAAAGGAGTCCTCATCAATAATTCCTTTAATAACGGTGCGCATATCATATGGTTTATGGGCATCTTCTGGAATTAAATTTATTAAATCGGGTCTTAATTCTTCACCTAACACGTATGGGATTTTTTTTGTAGTTTCTTTATTATTTTGTGGGATATAACTTAGTAATTTTTTTAAATCTTCTAAACATTGAATGTCGTTTGCAGATGTTAAATGAGCTACACCAGATTTTGTGGCATGTGTTCTTGCACCTCCTAATTCTTCGGAGGTTACTTCTTCATTTGTAACTGTTTTTACAACGTTTGGACCGGTTACAAACATATAACTGGTATCTTCAACCATAATTGTAAAATCGGTCATTGCGGGTGAATAAACAGCACCACCTGCACAAGGGCCCATTATTGCAGAGAGCTGAGGAATTACCCCAGAAGATTGTACATTTCTGTGAAAAATATCAGCATAACCACCTAAAGATCTCACTCCTTCTTGAATTCGTGCACCACCAGAATCGTTTAACCCAATACAAGGTGCTCCAACTTTAACAGCCTGATCCATTATTTTACATATTTTTTCTGCGTGTGTTTCAGATAATGCGCCTCCAAAAACTGTAAAATCTTGAGCAAAAACGTAGATCAATCTTCCTTCAATTGTTCCGTAACCAGTTACAACACCATCACCAAAAATAATTTGATCTTCCATACCAAAATCGGTTGTTCTATGTGTAACTAAAACGCCCATTTCTTCAAAAGACCCATCATCTAACAGGTAGTCTATTCGTTCGCGTGCGGTTAACTTTTTCTTTGCATGTTGTTTTTTAATCCGTTTTTCTCCACCACCTAAATGAGCTAAAGCAACTCTGATATCTAATTTTTCAATTTTTGTATCCATTTGTTTTTCCATAATAATACTAATTGTAGGTGATTAATTATTTGGTATTTTAAGTGTTTTTTGATCTTCCAGGTAAATTTTAAGAGCGACTAATGCTGCTATTTTTGCTTCTTCCTTTGTTGAAGCCATTAGCTTTTCTGGTGTAAAATAGTTTTTAACAAAATGTGTGTCGAAATTTCCAGATCTAAATGCTTCGTGTTCACATACAAATTTTCCAAAAGGAAGTGTTGTAAAAGCGCCTTCAACTTTAAAATTATCTATAGCATTAATCATTAATTGAATTGCTTCTTCCCGCGTTTTTCCATACGTAATTAATTTAGATAACATTGGGTCATAGTAAATTGGAATTTCCAAACCTTCTTCAAAACCATCATCAATTCTTATACCCGCCCCAACAGGAATTTTATAAGTGGTTAAAGTACCAACACTTGGTAAAAAATCGTTTAAAGGATCTTCTGCATATACTCTAAGTTCTATCGCATGTCCATTAATTTTTAAATCTTCTTGTTTTAGAGTGATAGCTTCTCCTCTTGCAATATTAATTTGCTGCTCCACTAAATCTACACCTGTAATTAATTCTGTAACAGGGTGTTCAACTTGTAAGCGAGTATTCATTTCTAAAAAATAGAAATTTAAGTCTTTATCTACTAAGAACTCTACAGTTCCAGCTCCTAAATAATCGCAAGATTGAGCAACTTTAATGGCAGCTTGTCCCATTTTTTCTCTTAATTCTGGAGTTAAAATTGATGATGGAGCTTCTTCAACTACTTTTTGATGTCTGCGTTGTACGCTGCATTCTCTTTCAAAAAAGTGGAGTGTGTTTCCGTGACTATCTGCCAGAACTTGAATTTCTATATGACGAGGTGATGTTATATATTTTTCAACAAAAACAGCACCATTTCCAAAAGCAGAAGTTGCTTCACTTATTGCCCGTGCCATTTGTTCTTGTACATCTTTTTCTTTTTCCACAACACGCATTCCTTTACCACCGCCACCAGCAGCGGCTTTTATTAATATTGGAAAGCCAATTTTACGCGCTATAAGAGCAGCTTCCTTGGGATCTGTAACAGCTCTGTCAACTCCAGGGACCATAGGAATATTATAATCTTTTACGGCATCTTTTGCAGCTAATTTATCGCCCATCATTATAATTGACTTTGATTTTGGACCAATAAATATGATGTTGTTTTGTTCGCACAACTCAGCAAAATCGGCATTTTCACTTAAAAAACCATAACCAGGATGTATCCCATCAGCATTAAGTTTTTTTGCAGCTTTAATAATACGTTCGCCAACTAGGTATGATTTGTTTGAAGGAGCTTCACCGATACATACAGATTCATCAGCAAATCTAACATGTGGTGCATTTCTATCTGCTTCAGAATAAACGGCTACTGTTTTTATTCCCATTTTTCTGGCAGTTTTCATAACTCTAATGGCAATTTCTCCTCTGTTTGCTATTAATATTTTTTTCATGTCAATATAATTTAAGCCATTTCAATCATTAATTCACCTTTTTCAACGGCACCACCACTTTTTACATTTACGGCTTTTATAATACCATCTTTAGGAGCAGTAATGGAATTTTCCATTTTCATAGCTTCTAAAATCATTAAGGTTTCTCCTTCAACAACTTCTTGCCCTTCTTCTACATTTACACTTAAAATTAACCCAGGCATTGGTGCTTTAATAATGTTGTCTTTTTTTGTAATGTGGTCAGTAAACCCCATTTCTTTGATTAACAGGTCTAATTGGTTTTCAATTTTTACAGTGTAGTTGTTTGAGT
>NZ_JBFLKT010000191.1:0-5100 GCF_040883305.1 Lutibacter sp. | reverse complement strand
TTGTTAATAGCATCAATTGCATTAACAAACTTAGGTTACAGTCAGTCCGATGGGGCAGACAAAAAATTTGGTATTAATTGGAGTGGCTTTGTAAAGGCAGATTTTATGTTCGACACACGTCAGACAGTAAACGCCAGAGAAGGTCACTTTAATATTTTACCCGCAGCTGAAAATCTTGTTGGAGGCGAAGATTTAAACGATCAATCCAATTTTAACATTCTTGCAATTCAATCCAGGTTAAAAGGAGCAATTAGTGGTCCAGATTTTTTTGGAATGAAAACTTCTGGGGTTATTGAAGCAGCATTTTTCGGAAATTCTAATGGAACAACTGGAGAATTAAGATTACGACATGCATTTGTACAATTATCAAATGACAAGGTTGATATTTTAATGGGGCAATATTGGCACCCAATGTTTGTAACTGCAGTTTTCCCAGGAACCTATTCTTTTAATACAGGCGTCCCTTTTCAACCATTTTCAAGAAATCCACAACTTCGTATTACTACAAAAGGGACTATTAAATTTATAGGGGTTCTTTTTACTGAAAGAGATTTTCAAACTCGTGGAGCAAGTGTCAGTCAATCTGGAATACCACAAGTACACGCACAATTACAATTTGGTAAAGCAAGTGCAACTTTGGGAGGTTTAGGTTTTAATTTAAAATCTAGCAGACCTGCTTTAGGTGAAGATAATTTAACAAGTACAGCATTTATAGGATATTTTAGAACAAAATTGGGTGAAGCAACTTGGAAAGCTGAAGCTACTTATGGTCAGAACATGACAGATTTACTCCAAATAGGAGGGTTTGCAACAAATGGAAGTGGTGATTATTTAAATAATGAAACTTTATCTATGTGGACTGAATTTAGTGGCGATTTTTCTGAAACAATGGAATGGGGTTTATTTGGTGGCTATACTGCAAATGGAGGTTTTGGAGAATCAGTAACGTATGTTGATGGGTTTTTGGGCACTGTTGAGAACGCTTTTAGAGTTTCTCCAAGAATTGGATGGAAATCTGGAAGTTTAAAAATAGGTTTAGAAGGTGAATTTACAAATGCACAATATGGATCCATTGCCACAAATGGAGATATTACTTCCACAGCAGATCCTGTAAATAACTTTAGATTACTAACAACAGCAATTTATAAATTTTAATACTAACTATTTTAATATAAACTATTATGTCAAAAAAAGATATGAAAGCATATTGGAAAGAAAATCTTAGGTATTTAGCAATTTTGTTAAGCATATGGTTTTTAGTTTCTTATGTGTTTGGAATTTTATTAGTAGATCAGTTAAACTCCATTAAAATGGGTGGTTTTAAACTTGGTTTTTGGTTTGCACAACAAGGTTCAATGTATGTGTTTGTTATCTTAATATTCGTCTATGTAAAATTGATGAATAAACTAGATAAGAAATATGGAGTTGACGAATAATTAATCTTAAAATAAAAAATTAAATCATGGGAATATTAACATGGACATGGATACTTGTTGGAATTACTTTTGCACTTTATATTGGAATTGCAATTTGGGCTAGAGCAGGATCTTCAAAAGAATTTTATGTGGCCGGAGGAGGAGTTCCTCCAATTATGAATGGAATGGCTACAGCAGCAGACTGGATGTCGGCAGCATCATTTATTTCATTAGCCGGGATTGTATCTTTTACAGGATATGATGGCTCGGTTTACCTTATGGGTTGGACTGGTGGTTATGTGCTTTTAGCACTTTTATTAGCACCTTATTTAAGAAAGTTTGGAAAATTTACAGTACCCGATTTTATTGGTGATCGCTATTACTCGAATACCGCACGTATTGTTGCCGTAATTGCAGCTTTAATTGTTTCGTTTACCTATGTTGCTGGACAAATGAGAGGTGTAGGAATTGTATTTTCACGTTACCTTGAAGTAGATATTAATACTGGAGTTTATATTGGTATGGCAATTGTTTTGTTTTATGCCGTTCTAGGTGGAATGAAAGGAATAACTTATACGCAAGTAGCACAATATTGTGTATTAATATTTGCATTTATGGTGCCTGCAATTTTTATTTCATTTCAAATGACAGGAAACCCAATTCCTCAATTAGGTTTTGGTGGTTCTGGTGAAGATGGTGTATATCTATTGGATAAACTAGATGGTTTATCAACACAACTAGGATTTCATGAATATACTTCCGGAAGTAAATCTATGATCGACGTATTTGCAATAACAGTTGCATTAATGGTTGGAACAGCCGGTTTACCGCACGTAATTGTACGTTTCTTTACTGTTCCTAGAGTAAAAGATGCACGTGTTTCTGCAGGTTGGGCATTGTTATTTATTGCAATTTTATATACAACTGTTCCCGCTGTAGCTGTTTTTGCAAGAATTAAATTAGTTGAAACCGTAAGTAATGCAGAATATGCTGAATTACCTGAATGGTTTGGAAATTGGGAAAAAACAGGTTTAATAAAATTTGAAGATAAAAATGCAGATGGTGTTGTACAATATGTTGCTGATAAATCTGTAAATGAGTTAACAATTGACCGTGATATTATGGTACTAGCAAATCCAGAAATTGCACAATTACCAAACTGGGTAATTGCCTTAGTTGGTGCAGGTGGATTAGCTGCTGCACTATCTACAGCAGCAGGACTCTTATTAGTAATTGCCTCCTCCATATCGCACGATTTATTTAAGAAAATTATAAAACCAGATATTTCTGAAAAAGGAGAATTGATTGCAGCGCGTTTAAGTGCGTTTGTAGCAGTTTTAATTGCAGGTTATTTTGGAATCAATCCGCCGGGATTTGTCGCCGCCGTGGTAGCTTTAGCCTTTGGTTTAGCAGCAGCTTCTTTCTTTCCAGCAATTTTATTAGGTATTTTTGATAAAAGAATGAACAAAGAAGGAGCAATTTCAGGGATGATAGTTGGTTTAAGTTTAATGTTCTTTTATATGGCAAAATACAAACTAGGATGGATTGGTGAAATGCCAGATTCAAGCGAATGGTGGTTTGGAATTTCTCCAGAAGGATTTGGAACAGTTGCAATGGTAGTAAACTTTGTTATATCAATTGCAGTTTCAAGATTTACACCTGCACCACCACAACATGTGCAAGACATAGTTGAAGATATTAGAATTCCTTCGGGCGCTGGTGAAGCAAGTGACCATTAGTTAGTAATTCTTAAAAAAAGCAGTATTTCTATTTTAATACTGCTTTTTATTATATTTAAACTAATTAAATTTTTTGAATGAAAAAAAGACATCAACAAAAACTCATAGTATTAACTATTTTATTACTTAGCTTATTCAACATACCAATTATTTTGTTGTTTGATGCTGAGATTGCTGTTTTGGGGTTTCCCTTAGTATACTTTTATATTTTTGTTGTTTGGATTTTGTCAATTATAATCTCTCATATTATTCTAAGACGTTTTTATGAGTAGTTTTTTAGTAATATCCATTATTATAGTTTATCTAGCTGCAATTTTTTATGTAGCTTATTGGGCCGAAAAAAACTCAAAAAGTAGTTGGGTAAATAATCCTTACGTTTACACATTATCCTTAGCAGTTTATTGTACCGCATGGACTTATTATGGCAGTGTTGGTTTAGCAGCAACTTCAGGAATTAAATTTTTAGCAATTTATGTAGGTCCCGTTATAATTATACCTACTTGGATGCTCTTAATGAAAAAAATCATCCGTATTTCTAAAGGAAATAAAATTTCATCTTTAGCTGATTTTATTTCACTAAGATATGGAAACGATCGTTTTTTAGGTGCTCTTGTAACAATGGTTTGTGTATTGGCAATAGTTCCATACATTTCATTACAATTAAAAGCAATTTCAGAGACTTTCAATGTAATTACTAATCATAATATTGTTGTAAATTCAATAATTAACGACACTACATTTTATATTGCAATTTTATTAGCAGTTTTTGCAGCATTTTTTGGAACACAACATACCGATGCTTCAGAAAGACATAAAGGAATTATTACTGCAGTTGCTTTAGAGTCTATTATTAAACTACTATTTTTTCTTATTATAGGTGTTTATGTAACTTTTTACTTATTTAATGGCCCAAGTGATATTTATCAGCAAGCCTCGGTATTACCAAATTTTAATGCACAGCAAAGTCTAAATGGTTTAGAAGGTGGATTTAACTGGTTTATGCTAAGTATTGTATCTATGATTGCCATTATGTTATTACCAAGACAATTTCAAGTAACAGTAGTTGAAAATGAACGTGAAAAATATCTAAAAAAAGCTACATGGTTATTCCCTTTATATTTATTGTTATTTAACATTTTTGTAATTTTTATTGCTTGGGGAGGAAACATTATGTTTCAAAACCAACAAGTTGAAGCCGATTTATTTACCCTTATGTTACCACTGCAACAAGGAAATGATTTTTTAGCCATTTTAGTGTTTCTAGGAGGTTTTTCAGCAGCCATTTCTATGGTAGTAATTTCTACATTAGCATTATCAACAATGTTGAGTAACAATTTAATTATTCCTTACGGATTTTTAAGAAAATTTAGTAAAGGTGAATCTGAAAAAAATACAGAATCCATTAAAAATATTCGAAGAATATCCATCTTTTCATTAATTATTGTTGCATATTTTTTCTATAAATTTTTCACATTAGACAGATCTTTAGTTTCTATTGGATTAATTTCATTTGTATTAATAGCACAATTAGCACCTTCCTTTTTTGGCGGACTTTTTTGGAGAAGAGGATCAGCTACAGGTGCAAAATTTGGAATTTTAGTTGGATTTTTAGTCACAGTTTATACATTAGTAATACCTTTTACTATTGATTCTCAAGAAATTGCTTCATCTTTTGTTTCTGAAGGATTATTTGGGTTTAGCTTTTTAAAACCGTATCAATTATTTGGCCTGCAAATTTTTGAACCTGTTCCACATGCATTTTTTTGGAGTATATTTTTTAATAGTATAACCTATTTATTGTTATCTGTAAATATTATTGGAAGTTCTAGAGAACGTAATTTTGCAGAAATGTTTGTTGATAGTAGTAAATATGCTTCTTTACACGAAAATGCTTTTGTTTGGAAAGGAGAAGCTTATGTAAAAGATATTAGAAAGGTTTTAACCAG
>NZ_JBFLKT010000190.1:0-4275 GCF_040883305.1 Lutibacter sp. | reverse complement strand
CGGTTATAAATTTGTTGCACCTAATGAAACTGGTGGTTTTTTCTGGGGAAATACTGATTGGGCAGACGATGGATCAACAACAGGTAAATTAGTTGAAACCGATGAAACTGATTGTTCTGCTGAGGCAGGGTATTATTTTCTAAAAGCTGATACTGATGAGTTAACTTACAATGCAACTCCAGTAAATTGGGGAATAATCGGTGCTGCTACTCCTACTGGTTGGGATAGTGATACAGATTTAGTGTACGATGCAGCAACAAAAACATTGGCTGTAGATATTCATTTAGTTCCTGGACCATTTAAATTTAGAGGAAATAACGAGTGGGGAGCTTTCGATTTAGGAACAGAAGATGCTGACGGAATTTTAACAGGCGGTGGTGATTTAACTTTTGATGGATCAGAAGGAAATTATCGTGTTGTGTTAGATTTAAGTAACCCTAGAGAATATACGTATAGTGTTACAGCCAATTAATTAAACTAACTTTTAAAATGATGAAATATTTAAATAAAATAATAGTTCTTTTGGTTTTCTCAATAGCATTTATTGCTTGCGATGAAAACGAGAACTTTGAAATATTACCAGCTCAAGAAAGTTTTCAAATAGTTACACCATCTAATGGAAGTGTAATTATTTTAAATGATACAAATTTAAATAATAATGCATTGTTTATTTCTTGGGAAGCTTTAAGCACTGTAACTGGAACATTTAATATAGAAGCTGCCAAAACTGGGACGGATTTTGCAACTTCGTACTTAATGGGAACAACTGAAGCTAAAAACTTTGGTTTAACAGTTGATGAATTAAATGATTTTTTATTAGATGTAATGGGCTTAGACCCTGAAGTTGCGTCTAGTATAGATATTAGAATTTCTTCTAATGAAGATGTATCTCAACCTGTATCTATAATTTTAACACCTTATAAGGTTGAATTTTCAGAATTCTATTTAGTAGGTTCGCTTACTGGATGGGACCCTCCAACTTCATTGGCAATGACAAATACAGGGTTTAATACATTCGAAATTACAATTGATCTTGCTGATGGTGATGAATTTAAATTCTTACCTACCAATACTGGTTGGGAAGGAGATTTTGGAAAAGATCCAAATAATGATGGTTCCTTAATTCAAGAAGGTGAAAGTAATATTGGAGGACTGGCTGCAGGTAAATATAAAATCTCTGTAGATTTAAATACCTTTACATATGCTGTTGAAGAAGTTATTTCTCCAAGTTCACTGTTTTTAGTTGGTTCTGTTGTAGGATGGGATAATACAGCTGCTTTAGAATTTAATAATAGTGCTGAAAATGTATTTACACTTGTAGTAGACTTACCTGGTGGTGCTGAATTTAAATTCTTACCAACTCTTGGAAGTTGGGATGGAGACTGGGGTAACGATTCCAATAACCCAGGAACTTTAATTCAAGATGGTGAAAGTAATCTTTCTGGTTACGATGCTGGAAAATATCTAATAACTGTAGATTTCAATACATTATCATTTAATCTTCAAACTCTTGAAACTTTAAATGTTGTTGGTTCTATTGTAGGTTGGGATAATACAGCTGCAATCCCTATGGGTGAAGCTAGTTTAGGTGTTTTCTCTGTAATCTTAGATTTACCTGATGGTGCTGAATTTAAATTCTTACCTACTATTGGTAGTTGGGATGGTGACTGGGGTGCAAACGGCGCTGTTGAAGGAGGTATCGTTCAAGATGGTGAAAATAACTTAAGCGGATTTGCTGCAGGAAAATATATTGTTTCTGTAAATTTCAATACTTTTAGTTATAACGTTTCAAGTATTACAGATGTACCTTCCTCTATATTTATGGTTGGTTCTTTTAGAGGCTGGAGTAATGATGGAGATAATCCTGAACTTACAGAAACCTCTTCAGGTATATTCGAAATTACACAAGCCTTAGGTGCTGGTGACGAATTTAAATTCGTTCCTGTTGCTGGAAGTTGGGATAATGACTGGGGACAAAGCAACGCTTCAAAAGGTGTTTTGGAACAAAACGGTGAAGACAATGTAAAAGTTGAAACTGCAGGTAATTATAAAATTACCCTCAATTTTAACACTGGGACCCTCTCAGTTTCTTTACAATAATTTATATTGCAAAGGCTGTTCTTAAGAGCAGCCTTTGTTTTTTCCTTTTTTTATAAATAAAAGAATATATTTAATAATGAAAAAAACAGTACTCTTATTCTTCATAATAATAATTTCAAACATAGCTTTTGCACAAGTTAGTACTGTTCCTACAATTCCAACTGCAACAAGCGAAATTACAATAAAATTTGACGCAACTGGAACCGGTTTAGAAGGTTATACAGGTGATGTTTATGCACATACTGGCGTAACGGTAAATGGCGATAGATGGCAAAATGTTATTGCAGATTGGGGTGTAAACACTACCAAAGCAAAATTAACACGTACGTCAACCAATAACTATGAGTTATTAATAACTCCAGATGTATACACTTTTTATAACGTTGCAATTGCAGAAAATATTTCAGAATTTAATTTTGTTTTTAGAAGTGCAGATGGCTCACAACAAACAGCTGATCTATTTGTTCAAATATATGAAGAAGGTCTAAATATTACTTTTACAGAACCTTCAAATGGAAGTGCGTACAACATAAACACATCCATAAATATTGCTGCAGAAGCATCTGTAAATGCAGATTTAGAGCTTTTTGTAAATGGTGTTTCACAAAAGACAGCCACAAACACTAAAAATATTTCAACATCAATTATTCTTACTTCAACAGGAACTTATACAATTAAAGCTACCGCAACTTCTGGCAGCGAAACTAAAGAAACTGAAATTTCTATTTATGTAAAAAGTCCAACCCAAAACCAAACAATGCCAACCGGTGTTTCAAATGGTTTTAATAATAATGGAGACGGTACTGCTACTTTTGTACTTTTAGCTCCAAATAAAAACGATGTTTTATTACTAGGCGATTTTAATAATTGGACTTTTAATGAAAACTATCAACTGTATAAAGACGGTGAATACTTTTGGATTACACTAAATAACTTAGATGCTGATACAGAATATGCCTATCAATATTTAATTGATTACAACCTTAAAGTTGCCGATCCTTATTCAGAAAAAATATTAGATCCTTGGACAGATCAATTCATTAGTGACGGAAATTATCCTAACTTAAAAGAATACCCAACCAATTTAACCGAAGGTTATGTTTCAACTTTTAAAATAAATGAAACAACTTACAATTGGCAAGTAGCAGATTTTACAAGACCAGATCAAGATAATTTAGTTATTTATGAACTTCATGTACGTGATTTCACTATTACAGATTCTTTTAATGAAGTGCTCACAAAACTTGATTATTTAGAAGAATTAGGCATAAATGCTATTGAATTAATGCCTGTTAACGAATTTGAAGGAGCAGATAGTTGGGGTTATAATCCAGCTTTATATTTTGCTTTAGACAAAGCTTACGGAACTAAAAATGCCTTTAAAAAATTAGTGGACGAATGCCATAAAAGGGGTATTGCAGTTTTATCAGATGTTGTTTTTAATCATTCGTACGGACAATCTCCGTTAGTTCAAATGTATTGGGATAGCGCAAATAATAAACCTGCAGTAGACAATCCTTGGTACAATACCGATCATAATTTTGTTGCCAATACAGATGCGCATTGGAGTTCAGATTTTAACCACGAATCGCCTTATACAGTTTCCTTTTTCAACGAAGTTTTAGAATATTGGATGACCGAATATAAAATTGATGGTTTTAGGTTTGACTTCACAAAGGGATTTTCTAATACAATTCACACATCTTCAGATCCTTGGGGAGGTAATTACGATGCAAAACGTATTGAAATTTTAAAAAATTATGCAGATGTTGTTTGGAATCACAGCCCATCAAACAAACCATATGTTATTTTTGAGCATCTAGCTACAAATACAGAAGAAACTGAATTAGCAAATTATGGTATTATGCTTTGGGGAAATATGAACCATAATTACAATCAAAATACTATGGGTTTCAGTTCTGATACTGATATTTCTTGGATTTCATATAAAAACCGTGGATGGAACAATCCAAACCTAATTGGATATATGGAAAGCCATGATGAAGAACGCACAATGTATAAAAACCTACAATTTGGAAATTCTAGTGACGATTATTCCGTAAAAAATTTAACTACAGCTTTAGCTAGACAAGAACTTGCCGGAATGTTTCTATTTACCATTCCTGGACCAAAAATGATCTGGCAATTTGGAGAATTAGGATACGATATTTCTAT
>NZ_JBFLKT010000189.1:0-16742 GCF_040883305.1 Lutibacter sp. | reverse complement strand
GTCAAATATTAAAGTGGGTAAGTTGTTTTGCTTTAAGTGTAAATGAAGTGAATGCTTCACTTGGAAGAGTGGTAACCGCTCCAACTAATGGAAGTGCTGGAGTAATCCCTGCAGTGTTAATGTATTATTTAGTAATTGAAAATCACAATGCTACATTTGAACATATAAAACAATTTTTATTAGTTGCTGGTGAAATAGGAAGTCTTTTTAAAAAAGGTGCTACAATTTCTGCAGCTATGGGAGGTTGCCAGGCTGAAATTGGTGTTTCGTCGGCTATGGCGGCTGGTGCATTAACTGAACTGCTTGGAGGCACACCAGAACAAGTTTTAATGGCTAGTGAAATTGCTATGGAACATCATTTAGGATTAACCTGTGATCCTATTGGCGGATTGGTGCAAGTACCTTGTATTGAACGCAATGCAATGGGTGCAATAAAAGCAATTAACGCCGCTGAGCTTGCTTTAGAATCCGATAGTCTGAATGCAAAAGTACCACTAGATAAAGTAATTTCTAGTATGTGGGAAACGTCTAAAGATATGAACTCCAAATACAAAGAAACTTCGGAAGGTGGGTTGGCAGTTGCGGTAAATCTTTCAGATTGTTAGCATAATTTTAGTAATACAACTAATATTTTTTTATATTTGATAAAAGGAATATTAACTTTAATAAAAAAATTCGTTACTCATGAGTAAATTAGATGAAAAAATAGCACTTTATCAAGGTGAAATGAAAAAATTAGGAATCAGTTATGATGCTGATTTATTAGCTAAGGTTACTAAAGGTTTAGGGCCTTCTATTTATAAAAAAGATGCTGAAACCGTTTCTGGGTCAGATGCAAAAGAATTAGGAACAGTAAAAAATAATTTTTTAATCAAAAAATTAGGACTTTCAGATGGACCAAAATTAGATGTTACTATGGAAAAAGTTGTTGAAACTATGGGTAAATCTAATAGAAATAAATACAGAGCTATTTTTTATTATTTATTAGTTAAAGAATTTGGAAAAGAATCTATTTATTAGATTTTTAAGAATTTATTTAAAAGGCTGTTTAAAAAAGCTATAAAAACGTCATTACGAATGCAATGAAGTAATCTCATTCTTATGAACAGATTGCTTAGTACCTCGTAATGACGTTTAAAAATACTTTTAAACAGCCTTTTTTGATAAATAATTATTTCTAATAATCATCATCCTCAGGGCTACCGTCTGGAATGTCTTCTAAATCATCCGTATCATGAACATCATCAAAATTATCTTCATCTGCATCGTACTCTTCCATCGTTTCTTCTAATTTCAAACTTATTTTTACTAAATAGATAGTATCTTCTGTACGAACTTCAACGGCTCTTACAGTTTCATCTTTAGCATTTTTAAACGTAATAATATCCCTATATCCATAACCTGTAGGAAATTTTTCAACCAACATATTTAAAATATCTTCGGTTAATTTGCTATAATCTACAATTACTCTCTTCATAAATTACATATCTAATAAGTAAGCGAAAATTAATGGTGCAACAATGGTTGCATCCGACTCTATAATATATTTTGGTGTATTAATATCTAATTTACCCCAAGTAATTTTCTCATTTGGAACTGCCCCAGAATAAGACCCATAACTAGTTGTAGAATCTGAAATCTGACAAAAATAACTCCAAAATGGTGTATCAGTTCTTTCCATATCTTGGTACAACATTGGTACCACACAAATTGGAAAATCTCCTGCAATTCCTCCACCAATTTGAAAGAATCCAATGCCTTCTTTTGAATTTTCAGTATACCAATCTGCTAAGAACGTCATATACTCAATACCAGATTTCATAGTACTTGCTTTTAATTCGCCTTTTAACACATAAGAAGCAAAAATATTTCCCATTGTGCTATCTTCCCAACCAGGGACCACCATTGGTAAATTAGCTTCTGCAGCAGCAATCATCCAGCTGTTTTTTGGGTCAATTTCGTGGTATTGATCCAACACTCCTGAAAGTACTAATTTATACATGAATTCATGTGGAAAATAACGCTCACCAGCTGCTTCAGCATCTTTCCAAATTTTAAAAATATGCTCTTGTAAGCGTCTAAACGCTTCTTCTTCAGGAATACACGTATCTGTAACTCTGTTTAAACCTTTTTCGAGTAGATCCCATTCGTCTTGTGGGGTTAGATCTCTGTAATTTGGTACTCTTTTATAATGAGAGTGTGCCACCAAATTCATAATATCTTCTTCAAGGTTTGCTCCAGTACACGAAATTATCTGAACTTTGTCTTGTCTAATAATTTCTGCAAATATTTTACCTAATTCTGCTGTACTCATTGCTCCAGCTAAAGAAACTAACATTTTAGATCCTTTTGCTAATTGATTTTCGTATTCTTTTGCCGCATCTACAACCGAAGCTGCATTAAAATGCAAATAATATTTTTCTATAAATTGTGAAATTGCTCCTTTATTAGTAGTCATTTTCTTCGTCGTTAAATTTAGTTAATTTGTTAGTTGGTTCTTTAAAACCTTTTAAATCATCATAGTTATCATCATCAGAATTGTTAAACTTATAGCTTAACATTTTATAATATAATTTTGCCGCTAAAAAGTCTGAAGATTTTTCTTTAGAATTTGGACATAATTCTACAATATCAAAACCAACTACATTTTTTTCTTTGAATATTTTATTCAAAAATTCTAATGTTTCGTACCATAATAAACCTCCTGGCTCTGGTGTACCTGTCGATGGCATTATTGAAGGGTCAAAAGCATCTAAATCTATAGTTAAAAACACATTATCTGTCATTAAATCAATTGCATTTTCCATCCAATAATCATCTTGCGCCATTTCGTGTGCAAAAAACACTTTGTCTGTATCCATTACTGTTTTTTCAATGGCATCCATACTACGAATACCCACTTGAATTAAATTGGTGTTTTGGCTCGCCTCATACACAGCACAAGCGTGGTTACATTTAGAACCTTCGTACTCTTTTCGTAAATCTGCATGTGCATCAATTTGTACTACAGTTAAATTATCGAAACACTCATTAAATGCTCTAATTGAACCAATTGAAATAGAATGTTCACCACCAAATAAGGTAACAAACTTATTCTTTTTAATATATGATTTTGTAATTTGATGCACGGCATCTACCATACTTTCTGGCGACGAATTTTCTGTTACTGCATCTGCTAAATAGATCCCGCTTTTATAAACTTCAGTGTCGGTTTCTATATCGTACAATTCCATATTTTCTGAAGCGTTTAAAAAAGCTTCAGGACCTTTGTCTGCACCTTTTTGCCAAGTACTTGTTCCATCATAAGGAACTGGAATTAAAACTACTTTTGAAGTTTCAATTTTACTGTTTTGTTCAGGGATTCCTGCGTATGTTTTTTTATTCATAACCTAATATTTTTAAAAAATCACTTGGTTTTTGTTGCTCTTTAAAAACTTTGTATTCTAATTTTCCTTCGTTGTTTTTTGAAATAATAATATGTTTTGGTTGTGGTATTAAACAATGTTGTAAACCACCATAACCTCCAATAGTTTCCTGGTATGCACCTGTATTAAAGAACCCAATAAATAATGGTTTTTCTTCTTTATAAACAGGCATATAAATGGCATTTATATGTTGTTCTGAATTGTAATAATCATCACTATCACATGTTAAACCACCTAATAAAACCCTTTCATAAGTATCGTTCCACCTATTTAATGGCAACATTACAAAACGCTTGTTTATTGCCCAGCTATCTGGTAACGTTGTTATAAAAGAGGAATTTATCATATTCCAATTCTCTCTATCGTTTTGCTTTTTTTGGTACAACACTTTGTATAAAGCACCTCCACTTTCTCCAACGGTATAACTTCCAAATTCTGTAAAAATATGTGGTGTTTCTACTTCAGCATCATCACAAGCAATTTTAATTTGAGAAATAATTTCATCAATCATATATTGATAATCATAATCAAATGCCAATGAATTTTTAATTGGAAATCCGCCTCCAATATTTAAACTATCTAATGTTGGACAAATACGTTTTAGATTTATATAAACCTTTAAACATTTACTTAATTCATTCCAATAATAGGCGTTATCTTTAATTCCTGTATTTATAAAAAAGTGTAACATTTTAAGATTCACTTTTTTGTTTTCTTTAATATCGCGTCTGTAAAAATCTACTATATTTTTATAGCCAATTCCTAAACGAGAAGTATAAAACTCGAATTTTGGTTCTTCTTCTGAAGCGATTCTAATTCCAATATTAATTTTTTTACGAATTCCATTGGTTAATAAATCAATTTCTTCATAATTATCAATAATTGGAATACAATTTCTATGCCCGCCATTTATTAAACCTTGTATTTTATTAATATACTCGTCTCTTTTAAATCCATTACATAAAATATAGGTTTTGTCGGTAATTTTACCATCTCTTTTTAAATTCTCAACAATATCAATATCAACTGCCGAAGATGTTTCTATATGAATCTTATTGCTTAAAGCCTCATCTAAAACATGTTTAAAATGTGAGCTTTTTGTACAATAACAATAATGATATCTCCCTTTATATTTATGCTTGCGCATAGATGTTTTAAACCAATTTTTAGCTTTGTTAATGTTTTCGCTAATTTTTGGCAAGTACGTAAACTTTAAAGGAGTTCCAAATTCTTCAGCAAGTTTCATGGTATCGATGTCATGAAAATGCAAATTTTTCTTAGTATCTATTTTAAATTCCTCTTGAGGAAAATCGAATGTTTGATTTATTAAATCAATATATTTAGTATTCATTAATTGTAATTAAGTATTAAAAATTTAATCGGAGCCTAATATCAGGCTAATTTAAAATTAATTGAAATAGCTATACTCTTAATACTGAATACGTGTTCTGATTATCCACACCCATAAATTGGCTGCAAATTTTAAAAATAAAGTTGGTAGAAGTTGTCGTTTTCCTTAATTTCTCGTTGTGCTTCCAAAACACATAGTAACCTAAAAACTTCTTAATAAAAAAGTTACGACCGAAAAAACAAATATTTTTCATTGTCACTAAAAAATAACGGGACAAACTTATATAAAAAAACAATACAATTTTAAAAAAAATAAAATTATCGTGTGAAAACTAATTCTTTTTCATTTGAAAGGTTAGAATCAAACATATAACCTTCTGAATTGAAGCCTTTTAAACCCTCAACAGTTTCTATATTATTATCAATAATATAACGTACCATAAGTCCTCTGGCTTTTTTAGCAAAAAAGCTAATTATCTTTAATTTCTCACCTTTATAATCTTTAAAAACCGGGGTTATTATGGGAACCTTTAATAGCTTAGTATCTATCACTTTAAAGTATTCGTTACTGGCTAAATTTACAAATACTTCATTATTTTCCAATTCCGCATTTAAGGCTTCAGTTACTTTTTTATCCCAAAACTGATATAAATTTTCTTTCCTACCAATTTTTAGTTTAGTCCCCATTTCTAAACGATACGGTTGCATTAAATCTAAAGGCTTTAAAATACCATATTGACCGGATAAAATTCGAAGTTTATTTTGAAGTTGTGCTAATTTTTCAAGTGGTAACGTATAAGCGTCTAAACCTGTGTATACATCGCCACTAAAAGCATATATTGCCTGACGAGCATTTTCTAATGAAAATGGTAGTTGCCAATCTTGATTTCGTTGCCAGTTTAATTCACCCAATTTTGGTGAAATATGCATTAATTCAGATAGCTTCTTAGGAGATTTCTTTTTTAAAACAGCACTTAATTTTTCAGCTTCGTTTAAAAAAATTCCTTGCGTAAATTCTGCTGTTGGAACTGGTGTTTCAAAATCTAAAGATTTTGCTGGTGATATAACTAATTTCATGTGTTTTTTCGTTTTTTAAAAGGTCACATCCTATTTGCTTTTATCATTTTTTTATGATAAACTTTTTAGCACGCTCGTTTCATTTGTATCAATTTATACTATTAAATAAAATTACGGCATTTTTTTAATACTTACCATAGTAAAAGATGGATTTTAATAATACTTTAATAAAAATAATTTATAGTAAAATTACAAGCTTATTTAGTTTGTTTATTTTCCATTTTCTTTTGAATTTAGCAACAAATAAAAAAGAACATGAATACACATAAGCAAAATACACATCTGCTAGCTTCAAAAAAATTAATAGGTTCTGTAGTATCAATTGGAAACGATTGTGCTACTGTAAAATTAACTATTTTAGAAGAAATGATTGTTGACACTTACAATCTTTCTCACGGAAGTTTTGTTTTTGGTTTAGCAGATTATGCCGCTATGGTTGCTGTAAATAAACCAACTGTAGTTTTAGGAAAAGCAACTACAAAATTTCTAAAACCTGTTGTTTTAAACGATGAAGTAACCGCTATTGCAACAATTACTGAAATTTCTGGAAAAAAAATAAGTATTTCTGTAGGTGTAAAAAATCAAAAAGATGAACTCGTTTTTGAAGGTGAGTTTGTTTGTTTTGTTTTAGAAAAACATATTTTAGATAACTAAGTTAATTTTGCTTCTTAACTTAAAAAAGTTGAAATTCGCTTATCAATCAATTAATTTAACTTGATCTTACCGTTAGACATAGACAAAATATTAATGAATAAAAAACCTTTAATAGATTACATACATAAATACATCAACCTAACTGTTGAAGAAGAAACGATGCTTTTTTCTAAATTAATTTATAGAAATTACCTTAAAGATCAGTACATAGTGCAACAAGGAGATGTATGTAAAAGCATTAATTTTATTATTTCTGGAAGTACAAAAACATTTTATGTAGACGCTGAAGGACAAGAACATATAGTTGTGTTTTCTATTGAAGACTGGTGGACATCTGATTTAGGAAGTTTTATGACACAAAAACCAGCCGACTTTAATGTACAGTGTATAGAAAATACGCAGCTCTTTCAATTTACCTATAACAATCTTGAAGAATTATATAAAGAGATTCCAAAACTAGAACGCCTTTTTAGAAAAATTGTAGAACGCGCTTTTGTGGCTTCACAAAAAAGAATTATTAGAAATTTTAGTCTTACAGCCAAAGCACGTTACCAAATTTTTAAGAATACATATCCAAAAATTGAACAGCGAGTTCCTCAATATATGATTGCTTCTTATTTAGGCATTACCAAAGAGTTTTTAAGTAAAATTAAGAGCCAATTAGTTCAAGGTCAATAAAAGTTAATCTAGATTAACTTCATTTCATAATCTACTTCATTTTATATAGTTTAACTATTTTGGACATTTGTACCATAATATTTTAAACATAAAACAATGAAAAATTCAATAAAAAACATTTTAGCAGTTGCAATAGTAGCTTTTGTATCATTTTCTTTTACAACTATAAATAAAAAAGAAATTAAAGTAGAAAACAGTAAAATAGTTTGGAAAGGTTATAAAGTAACCGGATCTCATGAAGGTCTTATTTCCATTAAATCTGGACATTTAAATTTTAATGAAGATAAATTAACAGGTGGAGAATTTATAATAGATATGTCTAGTATAATCTGCACAGATTTAGAAGGTGAATACAAAGGAAAGCTTGAAGGTCATTTAAAATCGGATGATTTTTTTGGAGTTGAAAAGTTTCCAACAGCTAATTTAATTTTTACGAAAGTAAAATCTACTGGTAAAAACTCATACCAAGTAACTGGAGATATAACAATTAAAGAAAAAACTGAAACTGTTATATTTAATCTTTCCGTTTATGGAAACAAAGCAAATGCATCTTTAAAAATAGATAGATCTAAATTCGATGTTAGATATGGGTCTACAAGTTTCTTTGATGGATTAAAAGACAAGGCAATTTATGATGAATTTGATTTAATTGCCGATTTTGAGTTTTAATAAAAAAGTTGAAAATTACAGCATAAGCGTAAATCAATTGATTTACGCTTTTTTTATTTTTAATTTGTATGAAAAGTTATAAATAGCAATATCATTTAGTTTGTTTCTTAACTTAAAAAAGTTGAAATTAGCTTGTTTAACAATTAAAAATCTCGTATTAAAATCTAAAATTAAATGGTTTGAATTTCATGAAAGAATGAACATGACGAAAATTATTGTCCAAATTATGGCGAAAAAAATGATGTAAAAAAAATAACTTTTGTTTCAATAATAGGAATCCTAAAAAGCTTAGGCTAACGATCCAATAAAATTTACTAAATTTTAAAGTATGAAAAAACTAAAAAAAGAAGACATAAATCAAGAGGTTTTTGATTTATACGATGATTATGCTCATAATAAAATTGAAAGAAGGCTTTTTGTAAAAAAATTATCAATGTATGCTGTTGGCGGAATAACCCTTCCTTCTTTACTCAGCTTTATAATGCCAAATTATAAAGATTCAGACTCGCTTAAACAAGATGATCCAAGATTAGATTCCGGTTTTATTAAGTTCGAATCTCCAAAAGGTGGAGGAACTATTAAAGGGTTGCTTTCTAAATTAAAAGATGGAGAAAAAAAGTTACCTGGAATTATTGTTGTTCATGAAAACAGAGGTTTAAATCCTTATATTGAAGATGTAGGAAGAAAAGCTGCGCTAGAAGGTTTTATTTCTTTGGCACCAGATGCACTAACTCCACTTGGAGGATATCCAGGTAACGATGATGATGGAAGAGCCTTGCAAAAAAAACGTGATCGTAATGAAATGCTTGAAGATTTTATTGCAGCATATAATTATCTTAAATCACATAAAAATTGCACTGGTAAAGTTGGAGTTGTAGGCTTTTGTTTTGGTGGGTGGATCTCTAATATGATGGCAGTAAAAATCCCTACACTTTCAGCCGCTGTTCCATATTATGGTGGTCAACCTTCTAGTGAAGAAACACCAAAAATAAATGCGCCACTTATGCTACATTTTGCTGGTTTAGACAAAAGAGTAAATGCAGGTTGGCCTGCTTTTGAAGCATCTTTAAAAGAAAATAATAAGGTATATGAAGCTTTTATTTACCCAGAAGTAAATCATGGTTTTCATAATAACACAACTCCTAGATATGATAAAGAAGCCGCTGAACTATCTTGGAATAGAACAATTTCGTTTTTTAAAGATAATATTAAATAGAAATAATTTTAGCTGACTTTTAGTTTTATGCTTCCAAATACGGATATATGAAAAAGAATAAGTTGTATATTTTCAATAAATAATTAAATATCGAACCATGAAAAATATAATTGTATTGCTTGTTTGTACTTTAATTTCATATGGAATACATTCACAAAGTATAATTGGCGCTTGGGAAAATTACACAACTGCTGAAAATGGAGATAAATTAAAGAACGTAGTTATATTTACCGATGGCAATAACGTTTTAACAACATATAGTGCAACTACTGGAAAATTTATGCACTCTCATGGTGGTTCTTGGAAATTAAATTGTGATCGAATTACAGAGAAAATAGAATTTGATACAACTAATTCTGAACGCGTTGGTACTGAATTAACTTATAAAGTAATTATTTCTGATACTACAATTGAAATTGTTGGTAACAACCAAAAATTAAACCGCCTAGACAATGGTAAACCAGGGAAATTGCAAGGAGCTTGGCTAATGTCGGGAAGAATAAGAGATGGTGAAACTCAATTACGTGATACAAGCAGACCAAGAAAAACAATGAAAATATTATCTGGAACTAGATTTCAATGGATAGCCTACAATACAGAAAAAAAACAATTTATGGGAACAGGCGGAGGAACCTACACAACCATTAATAATGAATATACTGAGAACATCGAATTCTTTTCCAGAGACGATTCCAAAGCAGGACTTAGCTTAACATTTAATTATGAATTGATAGATGGAAACTGGAATCACAAAGGGTTTTCAAGTAAAGGAGATCCTATACACGAAATTTGGAGTTTGCGAGATTAGTTTTATTCAATTGGAGCAATATTTATAGTTTGAGACAACTTCAGAACTTAGTTTATTTCTTCATTTAAATAATTGAAATTTATTTGACAAACGATTAACTTAATTAAATCTATTTCAATTCACCTTTATTTATGTATCTTGATGCCGTTACTACTTTTTTTACTTAACCAAGTGCTAACTAAAAAATAAAAGTGAAGGTTTGTACCCCTAATTATTAGGATTCGAAAATTCATATAACTACAACTAAAATATTTATAATGAAAAAAGGAATGATTAAAGTAAGTGTATTATACCCTAATGGGGAAAATAAAACTTTTGATATGGATTATTATGTTAACAAACATTTACCATTGGTTGGAGGTCTTTTAGGTGATATGCTTAAAGGAGCTACTGTTGAGCAAGGAATAGGCGGCGCAGCTCCTGGATCTCCTGCTCCTTATGCAGGAATGGGTAATATGTATTTTGATTCTGTTGAAGATTTCGGAAGTTCATTTGGTCCTAATGCCGAAAAAATTATGGGAGATTTACCTAATTTTACCAATATAGAACCTATTATTCAAGTAAGTGAAGTACTTGTATAATTGATTTTATCTAATTGATAAGCGCAACCTAAAAAACTCTTTTATTTCTTCTTTAAATGATTTTCAATATCTCTAATATGAAGATTTAGTGCTTTAGCTGAAATTTGAATTTCTTTTATTAAGAGAATTAAAGATAATATTAGCAATATTAGTGCCGTTCCAAATACCCAAACTGCAATCATTTGCTGATGTATATAAATAAGAAACATTGTTAACACACATAACAGCAAACTTGAAATTCCAAATATTTGCATCCAACGTGTAAGATTAATTCTTAACTTAAGATTTTTAATTTGATGAATTAAAGTTGTGTCTTTTTTTTTCTGATAAACAGCATGCAAATTTCTTATAACTGCTGCATACGCCAAAAACCGATTCGTATAGGCAAGCATTATTAACGATATTGCCGAAAATAAAAGTGCTGGTGTAGTTAACGAAAGTTCTTCCATAAATTAGTATTCTAATGCTCTTCCTTTTGATTCACAGTATATGTCCTCCATTTCTCTAAACAATCCGTAATATCTTGTGGGATTTCAGAATTAAAACGTAAAAATTCTTTGGTAGTTGGGTGCTCAAAACCTAAGGTTTTGGCGTGTAAAGCCTGGCGTGGTAAAATTTTAAAACAATTTTCTACAAACTGTTTGTATTTAGTAAATGTTGTACCTTTTAAAACTGCATCGCCACCATAACGTTCGTCGTTAAAAAGTGTATGTCCAATATGTTTAAAATGTGCTCTAATTTGATGTGTTCTCCCTGTTTCTAACTTACATTGCACTAAAGTAACATAACTAAAACGTTCAATTACTTTGTAATGTGTTACTGCATGTTTTCCAAAATCACCTTCAGGAAAAACATTCATTTGCAGTCTGTTTTTTAAACTTCTTCCAATATTCCCTTCAATAGTACCTTCATCTTCTTCAACATTTCCCCAAACAATTGCAAAATACAAACGCTCGGTTGTTCTGTCGTAAAATTGTTTAGATAAATGTGCCATTGCAAATTCAGTTTTGGCAACTACCAACAAACCACTGGTATCTTTATCGATTCTATGCACCAATCCTGGACGTTCGTTAGAGTTGGTTGGTAAATTTTCTATATGATAAATTAACCCATTTACCAACGTTCCGCTATAATTTCCGTGACCTGGATGTACCACCATGCCGGCTGGTTTATTTACAACCATAACTTGGTCATCTTCAAATAAAATATCTAATGGAATATCTTCAGCAACCAATAAATTTTCGTGTGGTGGATGTGCTAAAACAACACGCACAATATCATTCGGTTTTACTTTGTAATTAGATTTTACAGCAACATCATTTACTAAAATATTTCCTGCTTTTGCCGCTTGCTGAATTTTATTTCGGGTTGCATTTTCAATAAAATTCATTAAAAATTTATCTACACGCAAAGGTTCCTGTCCAGGCTTTGCAATACAATTAAAATGCTCGTAAAACTCTTCGTTGTCTGTGTTAATTTCTTCTACACTCATTACTTACTTTCGGTATATCTTCCCGTTCCTTTTCCATCTCCTAACTTTAACGTAATAACAGAATTTTTCGGAATCTTATCGCCTGCTTTTAAATCTTTACCGTTAAATCTTAATCCTCTCACAACATCTTTTGCAATATCTGAAACATAGATTGGATTGTTACTAATTTTAAAACCAATGGAACTAAGTTGTGATGTTACCTGCCTTTTGGTTTTTCCAAAAACGTTTGGAACTTCCACGTTTCTATAACCCGAAGGATTTAAAGTTAAATATATTTTTCTATTTTCTTTTACAAAATCACCCGGCTCTGGATCTTGATCTATAACCGATTTTTTTGGATAATCTGGATTGTAACTGGCAGAATCAATTACGAAAAGCCTTAAATCTAACTCTTTCAACGTTTTTTCAACTTCATTTAAACTCATTTTCTCCAAATTAGGAACTTCAATTTTTTGATCGTGATTTGTAGAAATATTTAACCATTTCATAACCACAAAAACAAATACTACCAAACCAACAAAAGCAATAACTATTTGTTTTAAAAACGTTTTGGACTTTATAAATTGAATTAGACTCATTTTTTATATTTTAATTTTGCAAAGATACTTTTTTTTGAATTGAAATTTTTATTTGAAAATGATAAAAACATAAAACTGGCATATTTACCAAAAGAAATAACCTTTATAAGGTTTAAAGCATAAAAACTTTCCAACTTTTAACCTAACAACTTTTAACTTTATTTATGTAAGTTTGTATTTATTGAATAAAACTAAAAATGAAGAAAAATATTGCCATTATTATGGGTGGTTACTCCTCTGAGGTTGAAATTTCACTAAAAAGTGGAGCGGTTGTTTACCAACATCTTTCCAAAGAAAAATACACTACTTATAAAATTCATATTTTAAAAAACAAATGGGTGTTGGTTGATGATAATAACCAAGAGTATCCCATAAATAAACACGATTTCTCGACAGAAATTAAAGGCGAAAAAATTACATTCGACTGTGTTTTTAATGCAATTCACGGAAATCCAGGCGAAAACGGAACCATTTTAGCTTATTTAGAACTGCTCGAAATTAAACACACCTCTGCTCCTTTTTATCAAATGGCATTAACTTTTAACAAACGAGATTGTTTAAGCGTAGTAAAACCTTATGGCATAAAAACAGCAACTTCGTATTATTTAGATAAAGGCGACATCATTAATGTTGATGCAATTATAAAAAAAGTAGGTTTACCTTGTTTTGTAAAACCTAATAACGCGGGTTCAAGTTTTGGAATTTCAAAAGTAAAAACAAAAGAAGAAATGATTCCCGCTATTAAAAAAGCTTACATAGAAGATTCGCAAATTTTAATTGAAGCATTTTTAGATGGTTCTGAAATTACCATCGGTGTTTTAAATTTCAACAATGAAATTAAAGTGTTACCAATGACGGAAATTGTGACCGAAAACGACTTTTTTGATTATGAAGCAAAATATTTAGGAAAATCTGAAGAAATTACACCTGCACGTATTTCAGATGAAATTCATAAAAAATTAGAAAAAACGGCTATAAAAGTGTATAAATCACTAAATATGAGTGGTTTTACACGTTCCGAATTTATTTTGGTAAATGGCGAACCTCATTTTTTAGAAATGAATACCGTTCCCGGTTTAACTGCTGCAAGTATAATACCGCAACAGGCAGCCGAAGCTAATATTAGCTTACAACAACTTTTTGATAATGCCATAGAAATGGCTTTAAAAAACTAATTATGCGAAAAGCAATTTTTCCTGGATCGTTTGATCCAATTACCTTAGGTCACGTAGATATTATTAACAGAGCTTTGCCTCTATTTGATAAAATTGTGATTGCAATTGGAATAAATGCTGATAAAAAATATATGTTTTCTTTAGAAGAGCGTATTCAATTTATAAAAGAAAATTATAAAAATGAACCTAAAATAACGGTAGAAACCTATTCTGGATTAACAACAGATTTTTGTCAGAAAATAAATGTCGATTTTATTTTAAGAGGTCTTAGAAATCCAGCAGATTTTGAATTTGAAAAAGCGATTGCACAAACCAATAGAAAACTTTCAAACATAGAAACTGTGTTTTTATTGACCTCGGCAGATACTGCTTTTATAAGTTCAAGTATTGTTAGAGATGTGTACAGACACGGTGGCAATATTACAAGTTTTGTTCCTAAAAGTGTTCACAAAAAATAGAACTGTTATTTATGAAGAGAATAATTCTTTTATTTTTTGTTGTTACTATTTCTTGCAATAAAACCACTGAAAAAAACACAGTAGATTTTACCACTAAGTTTGAAAGATCTGAAGGATTAGAAACCACAACGTATGCTGAAACTATTGCTTATTTTCAACAATTAGCTAGTGAATTTCCAGAAATCTCAATTCAGGAAGTTGGTGAAACAGATAGTGGGAATCCACTTCATTTAGTAGTATTTAATAACAATACAACGTTTGATTTCAATAAAATTAAAGAAAGCTCAAAAAATGTAATTTTAATAAATAACGCCATTCATCCGGGTGAATCCGATGGTGTGGATGCTTCAATGTTATTGTTAAGAAATATTGTTCAAGATAAAAATAAGGTTAAAGAATTAGATAATATTATTTTAGCTTTTATTCCTATTTATAATGTTGGTGGAGCTTTAAATAGAAACAGTTATTCCAGAGCAAATCAAAACGGACCAAAAGAATACGGTTTTAGAGGAAATGTAAGAAATTTTGATTTAAATAGAGACTTTATAAAAGCAGATACTAAAAATACACGTGCTTTTGCTGAAATTTTTCATTTGGTAAATCCTGATGTTTTTATTGATAATCACGTAAGTAACGGAGCAGATTATCAGTATGCAATTACACATTTATTTACGCAACATAACAAATTAGGAAACGATTTAGGTGCTTTTATTGAAAACAATATGCGATCGGAAATTGAAGCCTATTTACTTAAAAAAGACATTATAATTACACCTTATGTTAATGTTTGGGGAAGCACGCCTGAAACTGGTTTTAGTCAGTATTTCGATTCCCCAAGATATTCTACAGGATATACCACATTATTTAATTCTTTAGGATTTATGGTGGAAACACATATGTTAAAACCTTATAAACAACGTGTAGAACAAACATACAGTTTATTGGAAAGTGCCATAGATTTCACAATAAAAAATGGTTCAAAAATTAAAGAATTACGTAAAAATGCAGTTGCAAAAATTTTAGAACATAAAACGTATCCAATTACTTTTGAAGTGGCTCGAGACACGTTTACCAAACTCCAATTTAAAGGGTACGAAGGAAGTTTAATAAACAGTAAAGTAACCAACGGAAAACGCTTATTTTACGATAAAACCAAACCGTTTACTAAAAGTGTTGACTACTACAATCAGTTTAAAATTAAAAATGAAATTACTATTCCCAAAGCCTATATTTTAAATCAAGGTTGGTGGAAAATAATAGACCGATTAAATGATAATAATATTGAATACACTATTTTTAAAAATGATACCATAATTACAGTTGAAGAGCAACATATTAAAGATTATAAAACAAGAAATTCAGCTTACGAGGGCCACTATCCACATTATAATACTACTGTTACAACTTCAACAAAAGAAATTACTTTTAGTAAAGGCGACATTTATATTCCTGTAAATCAGTTTGGCGCTAGATATATTATGGAAACTTTAGAATCTTCAGCAACAGATTCTTTTTTTAACTGGAATTTTTTCGACAGTATTTTACAACGGAAAGAAGGTTATTCTGCCTATGTTTTTGAAGATATTGCTGAACAATTTTTAATTGAAAATCCGTCAATAAAAAAACAACTTGAAGAGAAAATAAATACAGATAAAGATTTTGCTAAAAACCCAAGAGCACAACTTGATTTTGTCTATAAAAATTCTCCCTATTACGAAACTGCACATTTAAAACTACCAATTTATAAAGTGTTTTAACTTGCTTATAATGGATTTAAATTCAAAAGCGATACAATCACAATACGAAGGTTTCTTTAACACTCCCCAACTTTGGAAAAATAATGATGTTTTTGGATTGCAACAATTTGAACTATCTAAAATAAAAAACACAACATTTGAAGGTGTTTTACAAAAAAATCAACGTTTGGGAAAACGCGTTGAGAGTTTTTTAAGTCATCAATTAAAGCTAGATGCTTCAATTAAAATTTTAGTAGAAAATACACAAATTCAAAATAAAAAAATTACTGTTGGTGAGTTAGATTTTTTAATTGAAACTCCTAAAAAACGAATTCATTTAGAAGTTATTTATAAGTTTTACTTGTTTGATGCTTCGGTTGGAGAAACAAAATTAGAACATTGGATTGGACCCAATAGAAGAGATAGTTTAGTCTCGAAACTAAACAAGTTAAAAGACAAGCAATTACCATTACTTTACAATCCGTTTACAAAACCATTATTAACGAAATTGAACTTAAAAACTGAAATTATTCAGCAACAAGTTCTTTTTAAAGCGCAATTATTTATTCCGTTTCAAACAAATAATACCGAAGTTAAACCGCTTAATAACAATTGCATAAAAGGATTTTACATTCATTTTAATGAATTACAGCAATTTAATTCTTGTAAATTTTACATTCCTTCAAAAATAAATTGGTTGCAAGAAATTCAAACACAAACCAAATGGCAATCTTTTGAACAGTTTGTACAAACTATTGAAGCGTTTTTAAATCAAAAATCTGCACCACTTTGTTGGTTAAAACATCCAAACGGAGAAACTGAAAAGTTTTTTGTTGTTTGGTGGT
>NZ_JBFLKT010000188.1:0-8743 GCF_040883305.1 Lutibacter sp. | reverse complement strand
CCAATACATTCTTCCAAACAATGAAGCAACTGTTTTTATAAATTATTTAATTTCAAATAATGGAAATTTAAAAATAGATTATGCCTTTAGTCCAAATAAAAAAGAGTTGCCTAACATACCAAGAATAGGAATATATATTACAATTCCAAACAATTTTACAGAGGTATCTTGGTATGGAAATGGTCCCGATGAAAGTTATTGGGACAGAAAAACGGGCGTTAAAACCGGAGTGTATTCAGGAAAAATTGAAGCGCAATTCCATCGTTATCTACGACCACAAGAAACGGGAAATAAAACGGATGTTAGATGGATGAAATTAGCTTCTGAAAATATGACTTTAAAAGTAACCTCAGAACAATTATTAAATACCAGCGTTTGGCCTTTTACTATGCAAGAGCTTGATTTTAATAGTGGTGACGCCATAAAATCGGCATCTGGGTTAGTGCCTGTAACTAAAAAACACGGCGCAGACATTAAAATTGGTAAAACCAATCAATGGAATATTGATTTTTTACAGATGGGTGTTGGTGGTGATACATCCTGGGGAAGATTACCGCATCCAGAATATATGATTTCAGCGAATAAAAATTACAATTACTCATTTACGATTCAACCATCAATAAAAAAATAGTTCAAAAAATATAACCAATTACTTTTAGTATTCTAAAGCGTTTCTCTAAAAATTCATATAATAACCCTAAATAATATGATCCCAGTATTACTTTTAATGACAATTGGTTTAATTATTGGATATGTTCTCCGAAATAAAATCAAATTCATTTTAATTTCAAATAAGGCTACAACACTCATTATTTACATGCTATTATTCCTTTTAGGAATTGGTGTTGGTTTAAATAAAACAATTGTTTCTAATATGACCAACATTGGTTTACAAGCTATTTTAATCACTTTTGGAGCTGTATTGGGAAGCCTTATTTTTGCGTACATCACTTATAAATTATTCTTTATTCAAAAAAATGAAAAATAGCATCATCATACTTTTAATGTTTATTTTAGGTGTAGTTTTAGGCCTATACAAATTCTTACCAGATTTTTTGATAGAAAATGATTTTTCCAAATATTCATTATATGCTTTAATGTTTTTTGTAGGTATTGGTATTGGGGCAGATAATAACGCACTAAGCGTAATTCGTAAAACAAAAATTAAAATTATACTAGTCCCCCTTTGTGTTGTTATAGGTTCATTACTTGGAGCAGCAGCAATATCCTTTTTAATTTCTGAAATTAGTATTGCGGAAGCTATGGCTATTGGAGCGGGATTTGGATACTATAGTTTGTCATCTATATTTATAACAGAAATTAGCGGAGAAACTTTAGGTGTTATTGCCTTATTGTCTAATATCTCCAGAGAAATAATTACGCTTTTAGTAACACCCTTTTTTGTAAAATATTTTGGCAAACTAGCAGGTATTGCTTCTGGTGGAGCTACCTCAATGGATACCTGTTTGCCTATTATTTCAGAAAGTACTGGAAAAGAATGGGCAATTATAGCCGTTTTTAGTGGCGTTGTATTAACTATTATTGTGCCTTTTTTAGTTCCTTTTATTTTAACTTTTATTTAAACTAAATAAGACTTAAAAAGATAAAAACAAATGAAGTAGCAAAAAAATAGATTGCAATAATTGGTGCTATTCGCTCTACCTTCATAATTTAATTTTAAATGTTTTGGAGAAAATTACATTAGTAAGTGTCACAAATACCATCACTAAATTACCTTCTTACAAAATAAAACCTCATAATCAAACGATTATGAGGTTTAAGGTGGTCCCACTTGGGCTCGAACCAAGGACCCCCTGATTATGAGTCAGGTGCTCTAACCAGCTGAGCTATGGGACCTAAAACTGGGTGCAAAATTACTACTTTTTATTTTATGTACAACTCTTTTGTACAATTTTTAAAAAATTAAATAAATTTTATTTTTAATGATTCTATTAACTTTTTGATTCCCAAATATTCAGTTAAAATTTGAAAGTTTAAATAACTCAACTGTTACTTGTAATTTTGTTTTAACCAAACTTTTTGAAACTCTCTTTTTAGAATAAGAAACGAAATTTGATTTACAGTAGAAATTAAATCATTATTGCTAATTGTAGCCAAATCTTTTTCAGAAACATCAACTCTATACATTACATTTAAATAATCGTCGTATTTAAATTGAATTAAATTTAAGATTGTTTCTGTCAGTTCTTTATTTAATTTTTCTATTGGACAACTTTTATCAAATTTTTTAGACACACCGCTTAATTGAAAATCTTTATTAAGTTGTTCAATCAACTTTACAACTAAATTCCCCGATTTAACAAGTTTTAATAATTCTAAAGAATTTTGAGGTTTTAACATTAAATACTGCGTTTCATTAAACTCAATCCAAAGTTTTTTAATTGGTCTTTTTTACTTTCTTGAATAGCTAACGTTTTAAGAATTGTAAATGCCTTTTGCGTATAAGTTTCTATTTCTTTTGTAGTAATCTCCGCAATTTTATTTCTATTAAAAAGATCCGTAACTCCTTTTATTTTAGTTTCAGAATTAATTTTAGTGTTATAAAAGCTCAACAATTTTTCTTTTTCAGTTTTATCACAAACTTCCAATGCTTTTAAATACAAAAAAGTTTTTTTATGCTCTAAAATATCACCACCAATTTGTTTACCAAAAGTTGCAGCATCACCAAAAGTATCTAAAAAGTCGTCTTGTAATTGAAAAGCAATTCCTAAGTTCAATCCGAAATTATAGATCTTTTCAGCTTCATTTTTTTCAACATTTGCAATAATTGCACCCATTTCCATTGCTGCAGCAACCAAAACTGAGGTTTTATAGGTTATCATTTTAATATATTCGGCAATAGTAACATTGTTTCTTGTTTCAAAATCGATATCTAATTGTTGTCCTTCGCAAACCTCTAAAGCAGTTTTATTAAATAAAAGAGTTAATTTTTTAAAAAGTTCTGGTTCGTATTTATTAAAACATTGTGAAGCCAAAATCATCATAGCATCACCCGATAAAATTCCAGTATTTATATCCCATTTTTCATGTACAGTTATTTTGCCCCTTCTTATTGGAGCACTGTCCATAATATCGTCATGTATTAATGTGAAATTATGAAAAAGCTCTATCGCCAAAGCTGCATCATAAGCATCTTTGGTATTTCCTTCAAACAAATCGCACGTCATTATTGTTAAAATTGGACGTAATCGCTTACCTCCAATTTGCAAAATATAATGTATTGGTGCATATAAATTTTCTGGCTCCTTTATTGTTACTTTTTTATTTAAATAACTAATAAATTCTTCCTTATATGTTTCAACTATATTCATGTAAATTCTATTTTTTTGTAAAAATACACCTTTGAAGTAACTTTTTATAATTGATTTATTTTTTTGAACGTTATAAAATTGTTAAAACTTAAGAAACTTTTTTGGTATCTAAAGTTTCCTTTGTTATATTTGCACTCGCTTTTTTACAAAAAAAGTATCATAATATGAAAGAATTAATTTTAAAAAAGGCTGGTGAAACATTTTTAAAGTATGGCTTTAAAAGTGTTACTATGGACGATATTGCAAATGATTTAGGGATCTCAAAAAAAACAATCTACAAACATTTTAAAAACAAAGTTGAACTTGTAGATAGTGCTATTAGTTATCTTCATGAAAGTATGCACAAAACTGTTTTGATTGTTTGCAGTAAAGGCTTTAATGCTATTCAGGAAAACTTTGAGATTAAAAAAATTTTCTCAGAGCTATTTAAAAATTCAGATAATTCTCCAATGTATCAGCTTCAGAAATACTATCCGGAAACGTACGCTAAAATTATGAAGGATGAATTTGCAATGTTTAAAAATTGCATTTTACAAAATATTGAGAAAGGAATTTTTGAAGGTTTATATAGAAAAAATTTAGATAAAGAATTAACCACAAAATTTTATTTTTCGTTAATGCTAAGTGTTCACGACACAAATCTTTATACCTATAACAAAAACACAATTAATAGATTAGAACTAAAAGCACTTGAATATCATATTAGAGCAATTGCCACATTAAAGGGATTAAAAATTTTAGAAGAACAATTAGAAAAAAACTCAGTTAAATAATGAAAAAAAGTATATTAATAATTTTTGCACTACTGCTTAATATTAATTTAAATGCACAAGAAAGTATAACGCTTTCTTTGGAAGAGGCCATAAATTATGCAATAGAAAACAGTTATTCGGCAATAAATGCCTCCAGAGATATTGAAGCGGCAAAAAAGAAAAAATGGGAAACAACTACAATTGGGTTGCCTCAAGTAAGTGCAACTATAGAGTATCAAAACTGGATTAAACAACAGGTATCTTTAATTCCAGCCGAATTTTTTGGTGGTGTTGAAGGTGAATTTGCTGAAGTTGCTTTTGGCACAAAACAAAATATGAATGCCACAGCAACTTTAAATCAATTAATTTTTGATGGATCTTATTTAGTAGGGTTACAATCCGCTAAAGTGTATTTACAAATTTCTGAAAATGCTAAAGAAAAAACAGAACTTGGTATTAGAGAAGCAGTAATTAACGCTTATGGAAATGTTTTATTAAGCGAAGAAAGTATTCTAATTTTAGAAAAAAACATTGCTACTTTAGAAAAAAACTTAAAAGAAACCAAGCAAATTTATTTAAATGGTTTTACTGAAGAAGAAAACGTAGAACAGCTTCAAATTACACTTGCAACTGTAAAAAGTCAGTTATCTAAAACCCAAAAGTTAAAAAGCATTGCTTATAAAATGTTAAATATAACCTTAGGTTTAGACATTAATAAAATTATTTTATTATCTGATACTCTAAATAATCTTTCAAAAGAAAATATAGATTTAGGCTTGCTTTCTTCGGAATTAACACTAGAAAATCATATAGATTTTAAAATTGCTAAAAACACCGAAAAATCTAATGAGCTTTTTGTAAAACTCGAACAAAGTAAAGCTTTACCTACATTAAGTAGTTTTGTAAATTTTGGATACGCAGGTTTTGGTCAGAATTTCGATTTCTTAAAAAAGGAACAAAAATGGTTCGATTCTTCGCTTTTAGGAGTGAGCTTAAACATTCCGATTTTTAGCAGTTTGGCTAGAAGTTCCCGAACGCAACAGGCTAAAATTGAACTAGAAAAAGCACGAACTAATTTAACAGAAACCGAACAAAAACTATTGCTTCAATTAGAATCGGCTAAAACTGAATACAATTATAGTTTGGAAGAATTAGAAACTTCTAAACAAAATTTAGCACTGGCAGAACGCATTGAAAAAAAGCAAGAAGTTAAATTTTTTGAAGGAATTTCTACTAGTTTTGAATTAACCGAAGCGCAAAGACAATTGTACACAATGCAACAAAATTATTTACAAGCAATGCTAAATGTAATTGCTAATAAAGCTGCATTAGACAACGCATTAAACATCTCAATCAACTAAATAAATTAAAAATGAAAAAATATATAGCATTAATTATAGCAACTATTGTAACAATTTCTTGTGGAGAAGAAACTAAAAAATCTTCATTAGAAGAGTTGAATTCACAACGTTTAATTATAACAAATCAACTTGATAGTTTAAATACTAAATTAAAGATTATTGAAAGCGAAATTGCTAAAATAGATCCTAATAAAAAACTACCAATTGTAACAGCTTTTACCGTTAAAAACGACGTTTTTAAACATTATATTGAAATACAAGGTGTGGTACAAGCAGATAAAAACATTGAAATTCGACCAGAATTAGGTGGTACTGTAAACTCAATTTTAGTAAAAGAAGGTCAGAAAGTTTCAGCCGGACAATTGTTAATTCAATTAGACGATACTTCTATAAAAAACAGTATGGATGAACTAAACACACAATTAAGTTTAGCAAAAACTACTTTTGAACGCCAAGAAAGACTTTGGAATCAAAAGATTGGTTCAGAAATGCAATATTTACAGGCAAAAGCACAAAAAGAAAGTTTAGAAAATAACTTAGCTTCCATTAAAACTCAGGCTCGTAAAATGAAAATTACAGCTCCTTTCAGTGGAATTGTTGATGTAATTTATCCTAAAAACGGAGAGCTTACCAATCCGCAAATGCCTGTTATCCGCTTAATAAACTTAGATAAAGTTTATGTTGAAGCAGACATTACAGAATCTTATTTACCTGTAATTAAAGTTGGCACAGAAGCTATTTTAAATTTCCCATCAATTAATAAAGAAATAACTTCCGAAATTGCTCAAATTGGGCATTATATAAATCCGGATAATAGAAGTTTTAAAACAAGAATCAATATTTCAAATAAAGATCAAAGTATAAAACCAAACTTATTGGCCGATTTAAAAATCTTAGATTTTGAGGCTACAGGAATTAAAATTCCTTCAAATTTGGTGCAACAAGATCAAACTGGAGCAGATTATGTTTACATAATTAAAAAAGAAGAGGGCCAAAATAAAATAGTAAAATCTTTAATTACAATAGCGAACGAATACCATCATAATGTGTTTGTAACTGAAGGAATTAAAGAAAATGATCTATTGGCAAATGCCGGAGCACGACTTATAAAAGAAGGAGATATTGTTGAAATACGTACAAAATAAAATCATTTAACTAACAGACATTAAAATGAGCAAAGTATTAAAAGAGTTTAAACTCTCAACATGGTCAATTAGTAATAAAATGACTGTGTTTGTAATTATAGGAATGATTTTTTTGGCAGGTATATTTTCGTACCAAAGTATGCCAAGAGAATCTTTTCCAGAAATTGTTGTACCTCAAATTTATGTGGCAACTCCGTATCCTGGAAACTCCGCATTAGATATTGAAAAACTAATTACCAGACCGTTAGAAAAAGAAATAAATGGTATTTCTGGAGTTGAAGAAATAATTTCTACCTCTATTGAAGGTTTTTCATCCATTCAAGTAGAATTTGATTTTAGCGTTTCACCAACTGAAGCCTTACGTAAAGTTAAAGATAAGGTTGATGCCGCAAAATCTGATAAAGATTTTCCAACAGATTTACCAGCAGATCCAACAGTTCAAGAAATGAATTTTGCTGAATTAATTCCGATAATGAATATTAACTTATCGGGAGATTTTTCTATGGATCAACTTAAAGAATATGGAGAGTATTTAGAAGATGAAATTGAAAAAGTTGCAGAAATTTCTAAAGTTGATATCCGCGGTATTCAAGATAAAGAAATTGAAATTAGTGTTGATTTATACAAAATGGAAATTTCTAAAATCAGCTTTAATGACATTGCAATGGCTATTCAAAATGAGAATATGACCATTTCTGGTGGAGATTTATTAGAAAACGGAATTCGAAGAAATGTTAGAATTATTGGAGAGTTTAAATCCGCCGAAGAAATTGAAGATATCATTGTAAAACAGGAAAATGAAAATATAGTTTACCTGAGAGATATTGCACACGTAAACTTTAAAGAGCAAGAGAAACAAAGCTATGCACGTGAATTTTCTCAGCCTGTAGTAATGTTAGATGTTACTAAAAGAGGTGGTGAAAATTTAATAAATGCATCTACGCAAATAGATAAAATTATTGCAGACGCTCAAGAAAACTATTTTCCTTCAAACTTAAATATTTCTAAAACAAACGACCAAACAAACGATACCAAAACAATGGTTGCTGATTTAGAAAACAGCATTATTTTAGGGATTCTTTTGGTGGTTGTAGTTTTGCTATTTTTCCTTGGAATAAGAAATGCGCTTTTTGTAGGTATTGCCATTCCTTTATCTATGTTTATTTCATTTATAATTTTAAATACATTAGGCGTTACTTTAAATACAATGGTATTATTTTCTTTAGTAATAGCACTGGGAATGTTGGTAGATAATGGAATTGTTGTTGTTGAAAATGTATATAGATTATTAGATGAAGGCTATTCAAACATAGATGCCGCAAAATATGGTGTTGGAGAAGTTGCAATGCCAATTATTGCTTCTACAGCAACAACTTTAGCCGCATTTTTACCTATTGCCTTTTGGCCAGGTATGATGGGAGAATTTATGCGTTATTTACCAATAACATTAATTATAGTATTATCATCTTCATTATTTGTCGCTCTGGTTATCAACCCAATGCTAACTTCGGTTTATATGAAAATTAAAGAAGATGAAGTTAATTTTAAAAAGATTTTAATATATAGTTCCATAATTTTTGCAGTTGGTGTTTTATTAATCATTGCAGGTTTAACTACTGGATCTGGAGGCTTAAATGCTTTAGGTTTACTATTAGTTTTAGCAGGATTATTAAGAGTTATAAATACCAAATTATTGACTCCTGGAACAGAGTGGTTTCAAAAAGTTTTCTTGCCTAGGTTAGAAACTATGTACGAGAAAACCTTAAAATTTGTACTTTTTAAAAGAAGACCTGGTTATTTCTTTGTTGCTACTTTTGGCTTATTAATTTTTGCTTTTATGTTGTTTGCAGCATTTCCGCCAAAAGTGCAGTATTTTACAGAAACACCTCAAAAACAAGTATATGTTTATTTAGAATATCCCATTGGAACAGATATTGAAAAAACAAACGAACTCTCTATTGAAGTTGAAAATAAAATTCAAGATTATTTAAAAAAATATGAAGTTAATGGAGAAAACAGTCTTATAACTTCAGTTATTGGTCAGGTTGGTGAAGGTACCAGTGATCCAAATCAAGGTCAGCAAGGAGGAACAACTCCAAATAAAGCAAGAATTACTGTCGATTTTGTTAAGTTTATGGACAGAGGAGGCATTG
>NZ_JBFLKT010000187.1:0-3181 GCF_040883305.1 Lutibacter sp. | reverse complement strand
GGCTCCAAAGGTTATAAAGTTGAATACAAATCTAGTATTGGAAAAAGAATACAAGGTAGTATATCTGCAAAAGGAATTATTTTTGCTGGTGGCGTTATGGGGACAATACCATTATTATTAAAATTAAAGCAACAATCTCTACCAAACTTATCCGATCAAGTTGGTTGTAATATTAGAACAAATAACGAATCGTTATTATTAGTTACTTCAACAGCCAAAAAACACAAAGATTACTCTAAAGGAATTGCAATTGGTTCTATTTTACATACCGATAAAAACAGCCATTTAGAGCCCGTTCGTTATGGAGAAGGTTCTGGCTTTTTTAGAATGTTAACCGTTCCAATGGTGTATAGCAAAAGTTTACTAATCCGGTTTTTTGGTATTTTTAGTGTATTTTTAAAGCAGCCATTAAAGATGTTTAAAACAATTTTTACTAAAAATTATGCAAAAAGAACTACAGTATTATTATTTATGCAAACCCTGGACAGTACGCTTCAACTTAAATTAGGAAAAATTACGAAGATGAAATCTGAAACTGAAGATGGTAAAAAACCTTCAGCTTTTATTTCTGAAGCATTAAAATTAGGAAAGCAATTTGGAAAACAAGTAAACGGAATTCCGTATGCTAATTTTACAGATGTTTTGTTAGGTTCACCAACCACTGCACATATTTTAGGAGGTTCAGTTATGGCGGAAAGTATAGAGAAAGGAGTTATCGATAAAAATAACAATGTCTTTGGGTATAAAAACATGTTGGTTTGCGATGGATCTGTAATTTCAGCAAATCCAGGTGTAAATCCATCATTAACAATTACCGCAATTACGGAACACGCAATGAGTAAAATTGCTAGGAAATAGAATTTTAAATGAAAAAAAGTAGGTTTTTAACCTAAAAATAATAAATATGGACGATTACATTTTAATTGAAGGTTATAAACACATTAGATACAAACAAGAAATTTTTTCTGAAAGTGAAACCCTAAGAAAATCTAAAGATTATTTTGAATGGGCAGATAAAAGAAGATCTGTACGTCATTTTTCTAATAAAGAAATCCCAATTGAAGTAATTGAAAATATTATAAAAACGGCTTCAACTGCACCTTCTGGAGCAAATAAGCAACCTTGGACTTTTTGTGTTGTGAAAAGTGCAGAAATTAAAAAAGAAATTAGACTGGCAGCCGAAGCAGAAGAACGTAAAAGTTATAATGAACGAATGAGTGATGTTTGGTTGGAAGATTTAAAACATTTAGGAACGGATGCGAATAAACCTTTTTTAGAAACTGCACCTTATTTAATAATTGCATTTAAACGTATTTTTGAATATGATACAGCAGGAAAAAAACATCAGAATTATTATGTAAACGAGTCGGTAGGTTTGTCTTGTGGATTTTTAATTTCAGCAATACATAATGCTGGTTTGGTTACGTTAACCCATACGCCAAGTCCAATGCGTTTTTTAGAAAAAATATTGAAACGTCCAGATAACGAACGTGCTTTTTTGTTATTGCCAGTAGGTTACCAAGCCGAAAAAGCCTACGTGCCAAATATTAAAAGAAAACCTCTAGAAGATATCATGAAATTGTATTAAAAAAGGCAGCTTTTAGCTGCCTTTTTTAATAAATAATTGTTTTTTAACTGAATAGTCGTTTATGGAATATTATTCTTCAATAATTCTATTTTTTACATGTTCTTCTAGCCATTGATCTTGTTCCCAAAGCATATGTAACACAGATTCTTTAGCACTGTAACCGTGACTTTCTTTTGGAAGCATTACCAAACGAACTGGAGCACCAAGACCTTTTAAAGCATTAAAATAACGTTCACTTTGCAAAGGATAGGTTCCCGAATTATTATCTGCTTGTCCGTGAATTAATAACAAAGGTGTTTTCATAGTATCTGCATGCATAAAAGGAGACATTTGGTAATAAATTTCTGGAGCTTCCCAGTAACTACGCTCTTCACTTTGGAAACCAAAAGGCGTTAAAGTTCTATTGTACGCACCACTTCTGGCAATTCCAGCAGCAAATAAGTTAGAGTGTGCTAATAAATTGGCAGTCATAAACGCTCCATAAGAGTGTCCTCCAACAGCAACTTTATTTCTATCAATATAACCTAAATTATCAACAGCATCAATTGCAGCTTTTCCATTGGCCACTAATTGTTTTATAAAAGTATCATTAGGTTCTTCATCACCTTCACCAACAATTGGAAAAGAAGCGTCGTCTAGTACTACATAACCTCTGGTTACCCAATAAACCATAGAACCATAATAAGGGTATGTAAATTCATTTGAGTTTTTAGTGCTTTGTCCGGCACTACTTTTATCTTTAAATTCTTCAGGATAAGCCCACATTACCATTGGGTATTTTTTTCCTTTTTCAAAATTTGATGGTAAGTATAAAGTACCAGAAAGCTCTAATCCATCTTCACGCTGGTATTTAATTACTTCTTTATAAACATTTTGAATACTTTTAAAAGGATTTTCAAAAGTTGTTAAAGCAACAGGATTTGAACTTCTTTTAATATTTCTAATATAATAATTAGGGTATTCGTTTTTAGATTCTATACGAACAATTATTTCACCCTTTTTTATATCTAAAGCATTTATAATTCCTTCAACTTTATCAGTTAATTTAGATTGGTACAATCTTTTAGTCTTTAAATTTTTTAAACTAAATTCATCTACAAACGGAAATTTACCAGCTTCGCTAAATCCATCTCCAATTAAATAGGCTTTATCTTTATTTATGGAAAGTGTATATCTTCCAAATTCATTTCTTTTTGTTATAAAATTTCCTGGATCGCTATAGGTGTCTTGGTAATTTCTATCTGAAATGATTTTAGGTTTCACACTATTATTTGAAGGATTAAAAATATAGGTTTTTGTATTTCTTGTATTCCACCAATAATCGTATGCTATTGCAGTAGAACTGTTACCCCATTGAATACCCGAAAATCTTCCAATTGTTTTAAGTATTGAAGCTGCTTTTCCGTTAAAAGGTGCGTTTAATTGAAAGACTTCATCTTTAAAATCAACTTCTTTGGCAGGGTCACCTTCATCTAACGCCTCACACCAAAAAAGTGTTGCAGGTTTATCGGCTCTCCAGGAGAGGTTTCTTATACCTGTTCTAACTGCCATAAACCCTTTAGGTAAATCTTCAATTAAAGGAATTTCTAACAT
>NZ_JBFLKT010000186.1:0-9696 GCF_040883305.1 Lutibacter sp. | reverse complement strand
GGCTCCAACTCTTGAGCGTGCTCTCGGTTTTAAAGCAGATTCTACAATTGCTAAATATTTTACCTCTAAAGGAACATCATATTTATCTAATTGTTCTTCAAATAATGGAAAATAAAATCGTGCTTTCTCCATTAAATTAGAAAAAGATGATTTTCTTCTTTTTAAATATGTTTTTATTATTTGTTCTAACTGTGGATTGTATTCTATATGAAAAGGGGTTTTACTATTTAAAACTTCTAACCTTTCTTTTAATAATTCTGTAGGTAATTCTTCTAAATCGGTTACTAAAATTTCGTCATCTCTTAAAACAAATTGAATAGTATCATAAAGCGGCGATTTTATCAATTCATTTAACCATAAACTATCTATTAGAGTGGCTTCTATGTGTTCTTTAAATTTTAAAGAGTCTGATTTTTTTAATAATAATGTATCACTATTAGAAAACAGTTCTTTTGTATCTTCAATAGATTCCAGTTTAATAGTATCGGATTTTATTTGTGAAAATCCCATACTACAAAACAGTAAAAATGCAATATTTAATAAATGCTTCATTAAGGTTTTATTCCTTTAAAAGTTTAGATATTTCATCTAAATTAGGTGCTAAAATAATTTCAATTCTTCTGTTTTTTGCTTTTCCTTCAGAAGAAGTATTATCACTAATTGGTACAAATTCACTTCTACCTGCAGCCGTAATTTGAGTTGGGTTTACACCTTTATTTTTTAAAATTCTAACAATGGCAGTTGCTCTTTTTACCGATAAATCCCAGTTGTCTATTAATGTTGCGCCATTGTAAGGCACGTTATCTGTGTGTCCTTCAATTAGTACATTTATATCTGGATTTTCAGATAAAACACTTGCCAGTTGTTCAACTGCATTTTTTCCTTCTGTACCAACAGCCCAGCTTCCAGAATTAAATAATAATTTATTTTCCATAGAAACATAAATTTTTCCATTTTTATGAACCACAGTCAAACCTTTTCCTTCAAAATCGAGAAGAGCACTTGAAATCGCATTTTTTAGTTGCTGCATTTGAGCTTCTTTCGCATTAATTAATGCTTTTAATTCATCAATTTCTTGAGAGCGTTTATTCAATTCGCTCTGAAGGTTTTCTAAGCGTTCACTTTCCAAAAATAATTTTCGTTCTTTCTCTTCTAATTGAACCAATAAATCTTGATTTGTTTTTGACTGTTCAGCTAATTTTTTTGAACTTTGAGTTGCTAATGCTGCATACGATTCATCTAAATTTTTATACTTATTTTGAAGTGATGCAAATTCATTATCCAACAATTTCTTTTCATTTTTTAATGAAGTAAATTCATTTCTAAGTGTTGCTAAATCTGCTTCCAAACCTTTTTTGGCAGCTAATAAAGCATCTTTGTCTTTTATTAATTCTGAATTAGAACTACGTAATTTATTAAATTTTGTTTCTAATTCTTGATATACTTTTTTCGAAACACACGAATTTAATGTGAATACCACTACTAATAAAACTGTTACTTTTTTTAACATTATCTTATTTTTTATTTTTTTATGATTCAATTTCTACAACAATCGGACAATGGTCTGAATGTTTTGCTTCAGGTAAAATGTATGCCCTTTTTATAGTGTCTTTCAAAGGTTCGCTCACCATATTATAATCAATTCTCCAACCTTTATTGTTATTTCTGGCGTTTGCTCTGTAACTCCACCAACTGTACTGATGAGGTTCTTTGTTTAAATGACGGAACGAATCTACAAAACCACTATCTATAAAATTACCAATCCATTCGCGTTCTACAGGTAAAAACCCTGAAACACCTTTCATTTTCGGATTGTGAATATCAATTTCTTCGTGACAAATATTGTAATCTCCACAAATAATTATATTCGGAATTTCTTTTGTTAAGTTATTTACATATTCTTGAAATTCGTCCATATAGTTTAGTTTAAAATCTAAACGCGCATCGTTAGTTCCAGATGGTAAATACAAACTCATTACCGAAAATTCATCAAAATCTATCCGTAAATTTCTACCCTCAAAATCCATAGATTCAATACCAGTACCATATTCTATATGATTTGGTTTGTGTTTAGATAAAATTGCTACACTACTATATCCTTTTTTCTCTGCAGAAAACCAATAATGATATGGATAACCAGCGTTTTCAAACAATTCTAAATCTAACTGCTCTTTATGTGCTTTTGTTTCCTGAATACAAACTACATCTGGATCGGCAGCTTCTAACCACTCTATAAATCCTTTTTTTAATGCGGCTCTAATGCCGTTTACATTGTATGATATTATTTTCATTAAGTCTTATTTAATTCCCCAAAAAAGAAGGGCGTACTAGTTATTCGGTTTTAATCAAATTTCATTTCTGGAATATTTCCTTCAATAATTAAATCTCCTTCTGTTGCTGCTTTAATTTCATCAACAGAAACCCCAGGAGCTCTTTCAATTAAATAAAAAGCATTGTCTTTTATTTCTAAAACGGCCAAGTTTGTAACTACTTTTTTAACACAGTTTACACCTGTTAACGGCAAAGAACAGCTTTTTAATATTTTTGATTCACCTTTTTTATTTGTATGCATCATAGCTACAATAATGTTTTCAGCAGAAGCTACTAAATCCATTGCTCCACCCATTCCTTTTACCATTCTTTTTGGAATTTTCCAGTTAGCAATATCTCCATTCTGAGCAACTTCCATTGCCCCTAAAACGGTTAATTGAACATGCTGACCACGAATCATAGCAAAACTTAATGCTGAATCAAATAAAGATCCTCCTTTTAAAATTGTTACTGTTTGTTTACCTGCATTTATTAAATCGGCATCCTCTTCTCCTTCAATAGGAAAAGGTCCCATTCCTAACAATCCGTTTTCAGATTGAAATTCAACATCAATTCCTTTAGGAATATAATTTGCAACTAAGGTTGGTATTCCAATACCTAAATTTACATACCAGTTATGTTGTAATTCTTGTGCAATTCTTTGCGCTATTTGTTGTTTTGATAAAGCCATGACTTAAGATTTCGGAGTTACAGTACGTTGTTCAATTCTCTTTTCGTAATCTTTCCCTTGAAAGATACGTTGAACAAAAATACCTGGAGTATGAATTTGATTTGGATCTAATTCACCAGCCTCAACCAATTCTTCAACCTCAGCAACTGTTATTTTACCTGCCATTGCCATCATTGGATTAAAATTACGAGCAGTTCCTTTAAATATTAAATTACCCGCCGTATCTCCTTTCCAAGCTTTTACAAATGCAAATTCCGGATCAAATGCGCGCTCTAAAATATACATTTTACCATTAAACGCTCTTGTTTCTTTACCTTCAGCAACTTCGGTTCCGAAACCTGCTGGAGTATAAAAAGCTGGTATTCCAGCTCCTGTAGCCCTACATCTTTCTGCTAAAGTTCCTTGTGGAATTAATTCTACATCCAGTTCACCTGAAAGCATCTGACGTTCAAACTCATCATTTTCTCCTACGTAAGAAGAAATCATTTTTTTTATTTGACGTTTTTGTAATAATAACCCTAATCCAAAATCATCAACTCCAGCGTTGTTAGAGATACATGTTAAATTACTAATGTCTAATTTTACCAGTTCTGAAATACAGTTTTCCGGTATTCCACACAAACCAAAACCTCCAAGCATAAAGGTCATTCCATCTTCTACACCTTGTAAAGCTTCTTGTGCATTATTTACTACTTTATTTATCATAAATCAGTTATTAAAATTCAGGATCTTCATCTATTGAGTTGTCTAAATTTTCTTCAGTTTCCCCAGTTTTTGAGCAATCAATTTCAATGCTTAAATTTTCTGGTTTATCAAACTCTTCTAAACTCACATTTAATTTTGGATCTGCGTATAATTTTTTATAATACAATGCCCAAATTGGCAATGCCATAGTTGCTCCTTGTCCAAAAGTGATGCCTGCAAAATGCGTTGCTCTGTCTTCACCACCAACCCAAACACCTGTTGCTAAATTAGGTACAATTCCCATAAACCAACCGTCGGATTGATTTTGAGTTGTCCCTGTTTTACCAGCAATTGCATTTGTAAATTGATATGGATAACCTGTTGCCACATTATCTGGATAACTTCCCCATCTGCTTCGTAAACGAATTCCCGAACCAGATTGTGTTACACCTTCTAATAAATTTATAATTACATATGCAGATTCTTCACTTAAAACCTCTTTAGTATTTGGTGTAAATTGCTGTAAAACAGTTCCGTTGTTATCTTCAATTTTTAAAATCATCATCGGTTCTACACGTAATCCTTTATTTGCAAATGTTGCATAAGCACCAACCATTTCGAATAACGATAAATCTACAGATCCTAAAGCAATTGCTGGTACTTCAGGAATTTCTGATGTAATCCCTGCTCTTTGCGCCAAACTCACTACATTTTTTGGATGCACCATATCAATTAATTTAGCAGTAACTACATTTACAGAACCTGCCAACGCCTCTTTTAAAGTTAGTTCGCCTCCATAATCATCAGTAGCATTTTTAGGTGTCCAATCTTCTGGCATACCATATTTTTCTTTTGGAATTGTGTACAACGTATTTGGAAATTTGGTACAAGGAGACAAGTTTAACTGATTGATTGCTGTTGCATATACAAACGGTTTAAATGTTGAACCAACCTGACGTTTTTGTTGTTTTACAGCATCAAATTGAAAGTGTTTATAATTTACACCACCAACCCAAGCTTTTACATGGCCTGATTCTGGCTCTACAGATAATAATCCTGATCTTAAAAATTGCTTGTAGTATAAAATAGAATCTTTTGGCGACATAATAGTATCAATATCTCCTTTCCAAGAGAAGACTTTCATATCCGTTTTTTCTTCAAACGAAGCTTTTATTTCTTTTTCTGAAGCACCCTTATTTTTCATGCGTCTCCAACGATTAGAACGTTTCATTGCTTGTTCTATGGTTGAAGCAATCTGAGTCTTATCGATATCGTAAAAAGGAGCTGTTTTATTTCGTTTTTGTTCTTTATCAAATACACGTTGTAAATTAGACATATGTTCTGCCATGGCATCTTCTGCATGTTGCTGCATCCGCGAATCGAGTGTTACATATATTTTTAAACCATCTCTATGCAAGTTATAATCAGTACCATCAGGTTTTGGATTATCTTTAATCCATGTTTTCATAAAATCACGTAAATACTCTCTAAAATACGTAGCATTTCCATCGCTATGGCTCTCTCTATTTACATTTAATCCCAAATCTTTTTGTTGTAAAGAATCTTTTAATTTTTCTGAAATAAAATTGTTTCGATACATTTGACCCAACACCACATTTCTACGATTTAGCACCAATTCTTCTCTTCTTAACGGATTGTAATAGGAAGAATTTTTAAGCATTCCAACTAACATTGCAGATTCTGAAACTGTTAAATCTGCAGGTTCTTTCCCGAAGTAAATCCTTGACGCTGAACGAATTCCAACTGCTAAATTTATAAAATCGTACTTATTTAAGTACATTGTTATAATTTCTTGTTTGGTATATTGACGTTCTAAACGAACAGCTATAACATATTCTTGAAATTTTTGCATTAATCTTTGAACAATATTTTTAGAACCTTCTCCGTGGACTAATAACTTTGCAAATTGTTGCGTTATGGTACTACCACCACCACCTTTTCCCAATTTAGCAATGGCACGTGCAGTAGCTTTAAAATCTACACCAGAATGTTCGTAAAAACGTTCGTCTTCTGTGGCGATTAATGCTTTTATTAAACTTTTTGGTAAATCTTTATATTTAACAGGAGTTCTATTTTCTTTAAAATATTTTCCCATGGTTTTTCCATCAATAGAAATAACTTCTGTTGCTAAATTATGTTCTGGATTTTCTAACTCTTCAAAAGTTGGAAGCTTACCGTAAACGCCCCAAGAGGCAAATAGAAACAATAGTATAACTAAGGCAGTACCACCAAATATGGTTACCCAAAACCATTTTATATACTTTGAAAAATTAGTGTTAACAGTTTCTTTTTTTGTCATTATTATTTTACTTTTTCTATACTTAAACCTACATCTGTAATTCCTTTTAAAGGAAGTTGTCCTTCAATGTCTTTAATACTTCTAGTAGCGTGTTTGATATTAAATTTATAGTCTCCTTTTTCTGAAAATAATACATTTTCTTTATAAAAAAGTTTATTTTCTTTTAATTCAGTAAAACCAGTTCCTAACCAATTTCCTTCGGAATCTGTCATTTCATATTCTAAAGTGTCTGTTACTTGAAATCCATTTGGAAATTCGATGTTTGCAATTAAAAACAATGAACTAAATTCATAATCTTTATTGTTCCTAATATGTATAAACACATTTTTTTTTGAAATAGTATCTGTATTGTTTACAATAAACGCTATTTTATTTTCTGAAAACCATTGATGGCTCTCTATGGAAGTATATTTACTATATTCCGTTTTACCAGCACACGATACTAAAAGTAACGCACATAATAGTAAACTTAAATAATTATTCTTTGTTAGTATTGTCTGCACTTTTTCTAGGTGGTCTTCTTTTTTTATTTCTATTTGGTTTATTTCCTTGCTGATTTTGTTTGTTTGCATTGTTCCCAGCTGGATTTGGCGTTTTACTTTGTTGATTAGGGTTTGGCTTTTGAGTTCTAGCACCTTTCGGTTTCTGATTAGGATTTCGTTTCTGATTAGGATTCGGATTTTGTTTTGGAGCACCGTCAGCTTTAGGTCTCTGATTCGGATTTTGTTTAGCTTGTTTTGCTCTTTGTTGGTTTTTTCCTTTATTTCTACGTTTTTTAGCTCTTTTTGGAACATCAAAACGCGTTAAACTGTCCTGGCCAACTACATTTTCAAAATCTGTTGTAATTACTTCAATTAAATCATCTTCATAATCTTCAAGCGATGTTGCTTTTTCTTGATTTTTGTTTAAAGCAATAATTTCGTGAACTTGTTCTAAGGTTAATTTAAACCATTTACTTCTATTTTCAATATAGGTGTACCAAAGTAACCCTTTAAAAATATCCATTTTAACAAAACTTGCATTCCCTTTTTCAGTTCTTAAAATAGTATCTTGTTTTGGAAAACCTTTAAGCGCATCTAAATAAGTATCTAATTCGTAGTTTAAACAGCATTTTAATTTTCCACATTGTCCTGCTAATTTTTGCGGATTTAAAGAAAGTTGTTGGTAACGTGCAGCAGTTGTATTTACTTTACGCAAATCGGTTAACCAGGTAGAGCAACATAATTCTCTACCGCAAGAACCGACACCTCCTAAACGTGCTGCTTCTTGACGTAAACCAACCTGTTTCATTTCAATACGGATACTAAAAGCACCTGCTAAATCTCTAATTAACTGTCTAAAATCTACACGGTCATCTGCTGTATAATAAAAAGTGGCTTTATTTCCATCTCCTTGATATTCAACATCTGAGAGTTTCATTTTTAAGCCTAATCTACCAAGAATTTCACGTCCTTTATATTGTGTTTCGTATTCTTTTGAACGTGCAACTTGCCAAATATCAATATCTTTTTGAGTAGCTTTACGGTATATTTTTTTAATTTCTTCACTATCTATGGCTACCCCTTTCTTTTTCATTTGAACTTTTACAAGTTCTCCTATTAAAGAAACTGTACCGATATCGTGTCCAGGATTTCCTTCAACAGCAATTACATCGCCAATTGAAATTTGTAATTTATCTTGATTTCTAAAAAAGTGTTTTCGCCCATTTTTAAATCGTACTTCTACAATATTTAATGATTCTTGCCCTGTGGGAAGCGCCATATTAGACAACCAGTCGAAAACTGAAAGCTTTTCACAGTCTCCAGTACCACAACTTCCATTACTTTTACATCCTTTCGGAACACTATTTATATCTGAAGAGCAACTATTACAGCTCATATATTCTTTATTATTTATTAAGTTAAGTAAAATTGAAAATTCAATATTACAATCTTCACTAATTTGTAAAGATAAATTAAAAATGCTAACTGTAAAACGTTAAAAAATGGTTTTTAGGTTTGTTTTACATCAATAATTTTTACCGGACAGGCTTCTTTTGCCTTAATACTATCATTAAAAATAGTTTCGTCAGGCGATTTAATGGTGAAAAAACCCTTTTTTTCTTTGGAATGTAGCAACACAGATTTGCCATCTTTTTTAGACATTTGAAACTGAGCAGGAGCCAACTCAACACAGTAATTACAACCAATACACTTGGCTCTTTGCAATGTGATAATTACCATTTAAACTTCAACTTTGTTTTCAACAATTTTATACAATTTATCTGAAGGTCTAATTCTAAATTTTAAAGGAATGGTACAAGAATCTCCTTTAGTAGCTTTGTCACCTTTAACATCATTTACAAACATTTCTTTAATTTCCATTTCTTGTGCTCCTGTAGTTGGACCCGTAATTAAAATGGTATCTCCAACAGCAATATCATAAGCTTCTATTTTAAATTCACCAATAGTTGCTTTTGGATAATAATGTATTCCTTTACCAACATATACTTTCTTTTGTGTAGCATGACTTCCAGATCCGTTACTCCATTCTCCTAATTTTTGACCTAAATAATAGCCACTCCAAAATCCACGATTGTACACTTTTTCTAGCTCTTGCATCCAAGAAACCACTTTTTCTTTACTATACGTTCCAGCTTCAATGCTATCTAATGCATCTCGGTAACACTTAATCACATTTGCAACATATTCTGGCGCTCTTCCTCTTCCTTCAATTTTCAATACTTTTACACCTGCATCAGCAATTTCGTTCAAAAAATCTATGGTACATAAATCTTTTGGAGACATAATATATTCATTATCCAATTCCATTTCTATACCAGTTTCCTGATCTATAACCGTATATTTTTTTCTGCAATTTTGCTTACAAGCGCCTCTGTTTGCTGATGAATTATGGGTATGTAAACTCATATAACATTTTCCAGAGACCGCCATACACAATGCACCGTGACCAAATATTTCAATTTCCACCAATCTCCCTGCTGGACCACAAATATTTTCTTTTTCAATATGCTCAGTAATTTTTTTAACCTGACGCAAACTCAACTCTCTACTTAACACCATAGTATCTGCAAACATGGCATAAAACTTCACCGTTTCTATATTGGTAATATTTATTTGAGTTGAAATATGAATTTCCATTCCAATTTCTCTAGCAGTAGCAATAACAGCCTGATCCATAGCTATAACCGCAGTAATATCTGCTTCTTTCGCTTTTTGAAGCAGGGTTTTAACAATGGTTAAATCGTGATCGTATATTATGGTATTTAACGTAAGATAGGTCCTAACATTTTTAGCTTTACATCTTTCTGAAATTTCCTGTAAATCGTCTAAGGTAAAGTTAATAGAGGCTCTTGCTCTCATATTTAATTGCTCAACACCAAAATAAATGGAATCTGCTCCATTATCTAATGCTGCTTGCATTGATTCAAAGTTTCCGGCAGGTGCCATTAATTCTATTTTCTGCATTTTTATTTTTTAAAAGTTAAAACTTCTGAACGTCCTTTTTTAAATATTTTATTGCTGTTAGGAATTCCTTTTCGCAACTCTTTTTGAACCTCAAAAGGTAATTTAATAATATCCTGACAGGCTGTTGAACAACAAGTATCCATTTTTTCGTTGCATTTCTCGCATTGAATAAACAATAAATGACAAGCTTCGTTGGCGCAATTTACATGTGTATCACAAGGTTC